>USPB01000014.1 GCA_900556405.1 uncultured Actinomyces sp. | reverse complement strand
TGATCACGTTGTCGAGGCGGGAGGGTCCCTTAGCCACTTGTCACTCCTTGAGTATTTGGGGCACGACTGGCTGTCGTGTCGCCATCGATACTAGTCGATAACTACTGTTTCGGGCGCTTCCGGGCCCCTGCGCGCTCATGGATCCCACCACAGGTGCGTGCCCGTTGTTCTGGCCGAGCCCTGCAGTGCCCTCCCCCGCAATTCTCCACGGGATTGCGCCCGGAGTCCTGTCTGAGCCCTGCAGTGCCCTCCCCCGCAATTCTCCACGGGATTGCGCCCGGAGTTCTGCCTGAGCCTGCTGTTCGCTTCGCTCGGCACGCTCGCGGATAGGTTATGAGCATACGGATAGGTTATGAAGATCCGGATAGGTTATTAGGCTATCCGCATGTGAATAACCTATCCACATCGTCGTAACCTATCCGGATCAGGAGGGGCAGGCTCCGCTACAGCGAGTACGAGCACGCCAACTTCGAACCTATCCGCATGCGCACATGCCAGCACCGACAGAGCCGACAGCCACCACCCACGCTCACCAAGCACAGCACCCCAAAAGTCGCAGGCAATTCCCCTTTACCTATTTCATGCGATGAAATATTATCGTTGAAATTCCGCCATTTTCAGCACCTGATTGAACATTCCATCATCGAATTGCATGCGAAATTGCAGGGCGCACACAGAACGACGGTGCCACACCCAGCAACCAGCAGCGCCCGGGCATCCCCCACAGCAACTCGCAGCGCCTGGACACTCACAGGGCGCCACCACAACACGCCCGAACGCACAAAACAGCCCCGGCCTCGTTCCTGGATGAAGCGGGAACGAGGCCGGGGCCGGGTTGGGGGCATGTTCCCCGGGCGGAACGGACGTTCAGTTGAGGCGGCGCAGGCGGCCCGTGAGGGTCAGGTGCCAGCCAGCGGCGGCAACTGCGAGAGTGAGGAGGCCGAGCAGCCAGAAGGCGGGGTGCATCGGGGGAAGGTAGCCGGACTTATGAACAAGCGTGAGGACCAGCCAGGTGACGGGACCGGCGATGCCGGCTACGCCCAGCACAGTCGCCACGATAATGCCGAGGGCGACCGCCCACGGGCCTCGACCATGGCGCGAGGCCGCACCGATGAGGCGCCCGGCCCCGTCGCAGGCGATCCAGGCGACCACGACGATGAGCCACGAGTCCACTCCGAGGGGGTACTCGAGGCTCCCCAGGAAGAAAATGTGCGACTGAGCCAGGGCAAGCACCCACCAGATCACACTGGCGATGGCGATAACGACGGCACTGTGCACGTAGGTCGAGCATGCCAGGGTCCGGCGAGATGCGCCGCTCAGAGACGCTGCCCGCAGGTCCGTCGTCGTCGTGATGATCTGCGCGATGAGGATGTAGATGCCCGTCGAGAAGGCGGCGTTCATCGCGGACTGATCGACGTGCCCCGAGAAGTCATCGGAGGTCGCGTACATGATGGCGCTCACCGTGGAGTTAATGGCAAATTGGCCGACGACAACCGCGGCGTACACTCCGAAAGCGAATCGCCAGTCGACCATTCCAAGTCGCCAGATCGAGGGCTGAGAGGAAACAGTGGGTGCGGTGCTCATTGGTCGTTCTCCTGGATGAGGTAGGCGAAGGCGTCCTGGAAGGAACAGGGCGAAGCGGTCAGGGAGTGGGATGCGAGCTCGGTGTCGCCAACGGCGCTACCGCGCCGGTCCACGACGATCTCTCGCGTGGAGCCGAGCTCGCGGGTGGCGATGACGGCGAGGTCCGGGTGGGCGGCAAGGAAACGCTCGACGTCGGAGGCGTGGCCCGTGACGGAGGCGACGCGGGCGGTGAAGTCGTCGACGCTCTCGTGAGCGAGGAGTTCGCTCTTCTTCAAGACGATGACGTCTTCGGCGACCTTTTCGAGTTCGGAGACCATGTGCGAGGAGATGAGGAAGCGTCGCTGGGGGCGCTTTCCTTCCATGCACTCCCCCGCCAGGGCGAGGATTTCCTCGTACAGGGCGTAGCGCGTGGGCACGTCCAGGGGCGCCTGGATCTCGTCGAGGAGGGTGATGGGCGCGCCCGATGCCAGGGCGATCGAGGCGGAGAAAATGGCGGCCTGCCCGCTGGAGAGCTTGCGCACGGACTTACGGCTCAAGGCGAGTTCGAAACGGTTGACGTAGTGCTCGAAGAGCTGCTCGTCCCACGTGGGACGCAGACGCGCGTAGGCGACGAGCGTCTTACTGTTCGCGTCATCGAGGTCACGCGCGGAAGAAGCGATGATCGAGCCGGTGAGCAGGTCGTCGGCGCTGGCCTGGCTGCCGTCGATGGAGACGCTCCCCGAGGTGGAGGCCATCAGGCCTCCGAGGATCTGCATGAGCGTCGTCTTGCCCGAGCCGTTGGGGCCGACGAGGGCGGTGACGGTCGCGTCTCCGAGTGTGAGCGAGATGTCGCGCAGCGCCGCCTCGTTCTCTCCTGGATACGTGTGACTGATGGAGTTGAGGGTGATCATGAGTTGTCCTTGGCGGTCGTGTCAGCGCTGTAGGCGCGGACGTGGTCGATGATGGCGTCGAGGTCGAGGCCCAGGGCCAGGCCCGCTTCGACGGCGGGGTTCAGGGTCTCCTCCACGTAGGACGCGAGTCCGTCGGCCACGAGGACATCGCGAGCGCCTTCGGCGACGAACATGCCGATGCCGCGCCGCTTCTCGACGAGCCCCTCGTCGACGAGGATCGCGAAGGCCTTGCCGACGGTGGCCGGGTTGATGCGGTAGGTCGCGGAGTACTCCGTGGTGGAGGTGAGCTGATCCCCGGCGCGCAGGGCGCCGCGCAGGATCTGCGCGCGGATGTCGTCGGCGATCTGCACGTAGATGGGGATCCCAGAGACGAATGTGGGTGCCATGCGCAAGCCCTCCCTTCAGGTTCAGCGGTTCATTACATGACTAATGAACCATATAACCAACTAACCTGTCAAGCGATCTCGCCGCACAAGTCTCAGGTCACACTCCACTCCCCCACGCCTGCGCCCACGCCACCCCTCCCCGACACCCGCACCCTCCACAACAAACCCACTCCCCCTCCCTAAATCTCGCACATAATTTCCCCTGGTCAGTTTTCGACACCGCCCACAAACGTTGCAATTCCAACGACACCTTTTTAACATTCAAAAGATTTACATGGAAATTACGTGCGACATTGCTGGGGAATCATGCCCGCAATGCCCGCAATGCCCGCAATGCCCGCAATGCCCGCAATGCCCGTGATGCGCGTATTGTCCACATCCGCACGTCACCTGATCACCTCACGCAGCACCCCCGAACGCAGCGCCCCAGCCCAGAAACGCAGCCCCCCGCCTCGCGCACACTCCACCCCACCCCAGGAACACAGCACCGCACCCGAACGCACAAAATAGCCCCAGCCTCGTCCCACGGGGATAGGGGACGAGGCCGGGGCTGGCTGGGCAGGGGCGCGCGGAAGCGCTTACTCCTTGACCGCGCCGGCAGTCAGGCCGGACACGATGTACTTCTGCAGGTACTGGAACAGCAGGATCACCGGGATGGCCGCGATCACGGAGCCAGCGGCGAAGATGCCCCACGGGGCAGTACGCGAGTCGGCAGCCCACATGTACATGCCGACCGCCAGCGTGAACTGGCTCTGATCCTGCAGGACCACGCGGGCGATCACGAAGTCACCGAGCGAGGAGATGAAGCTCAGCAGGCCGACAACCGCGAGGACGGGACGCACGAGAGGCATGATGATCGTCCAGAAGGTCTGCGCGTGGGTCGCGCCGTCAATCATGGCCGCCTCATCGAGCGAACGCGGGATCGAGTTGAAGAAGCCGTAGAGCAGGAACGTGTTCGAACCGAGCGCGCCACCCAGGTAGACACAGATCAGACCGAGCTTCGAGTTCAGGCCGAGCACCGGGAAGATGTCCTGGATGCCCAGGAGCAGCAGGAACAGGGCCACGAAGGCCAGCATCTGCGGGAACATCTGCACCAGCAGCAGGCCGGTCAGGGTCGCGCGGCGGCCCTTGAAGCGGAAGCGGCTGAACGCATAGGCAGCCGCGGCGCCCATGAGGACCGTGCCAATCGCGGTCGCAGTCGACACAATCAGGGAGTTGAGGATCCACGACCAGTACATGGCGTACTTGCCGCTCCCCAGCGCCTGGAAGTTCTCCAACGAGATCTTCGAGAACAGCGAGTTCGAACCGGTCAGCGTCGCGCCGGGGTTCAGGGACACCGACAGGACGTAGAGCAGCGGGATGACGCAGTAGATGATCGTCAGGATGGCGACGATGTGACGCCAGCCGACCTCGGCCCACCAGCGGGCACCCTTGAGGGTGCTTCCATCATGCTTCTTAGAAACGGTTGCAGCGCTCATCACAGCTCCTCAAGGGTCTTCGTCTGACGGAAGCCAAGCCACGCGATAACGCCCACGACGATGAAGATGACGATAGACATGGCCGAGGCGAGGCCGTAGTTCGGGGTTCCGGAATCGATGGCGATCTTGTAGACCATCGAAATCAGGATGTCGGACTCACCGACGGGCACCGACAGGCCCGGGTAGTTCGGCCCGCCACCCGTCAGCATGTAGATGAGCGAGAAGTTGTTGAAGTTGAACGCGAAGGAGGCGATCAGCAGCGGCACGGTCGACTGCAGCACCAGCGGCAGCTTGATGGACCAGACGGTGCGCAGGCCGGAGGCGCCGTCGATCTTCGCAGCCTCTTCAATGTCGCCCGGCAGGGACTGCAGGGCACCGAGGCAGACGAGGAACATGTAGGGGAAGCCCAGCCACAGGTTCACGCCGAGAATCGAAAGCTTGGCGAGCAGGCCGTTATCGAGCCACGGAACGTGGGCACCGCCAAGGAAGACCTGGTTGATAAAGCCGAAGTCCGTGTTGAGCATGCCCTTCCACACCAGGGTGGCCAGGAAGGCCGGGAAGGCGTAGGGCAGGATCATGAGGGACTGGTAGACCTTGCGGCCCTTGATGCGCTTGTCGGAGAAGACGAGGGCCAGGATGAGGCCGAGCGCGAAGGTCGAGAGCACCGAGGCCGCAGCGAACACGAAGGACCACACGAGCGCCTTGAGGAAGGGGCCGCCCAGGTCATTGCTGGTCACCATGTTCTTGTAGTTGCTAAAGCCAACGAAGACGCGCCAGCCGGGGGTGAGCTCGTTGCCGGCGGAATCAACGAAGACACCGGCCTTGTTATCGGCCGTGTACACGGTTCCGGTGGCAGTGTCGGTGAGGGTATCGGCCTGGGCGTCGTAGGCGTAGGTCGACTTGGCCAGGTAGGCGGTCGCACCATCGTCGGTCTTGTAGTATCCGTCGTTCGGGTCGGAGGACACGGGAACGGTCAGCCCGGCGACGTCGGTCTGGCGCTTGAGGATGTCCGCAACCTTGAGGACCTTGTAGCCCTGGACGTCGGAGATCATGCCGGCGGAGACAGTGCCCTGAACATCACGCAGAGGGGTGTCGGGATTGCCTTCCTTGAGAGCGCCAGTGGTCGGATCTGCGATGACGAGGCCGAGGCCGGAGCCATCCTCGACGACTGCGGCCGTCACGTTGACCGCACCGGGGGCACGCTGCTCGGAGGCCTTCAGGATCGAGGAGATCGCGTCTTCCTTGGTCGAGTTGTGTCCCTGACCGTAGTTCGTGAAGGACACGTAACCCGTGTATCCCATGACGAACACCTGGTAGATAAGCAGGAACACCATGCCGGGAACCAGGTACTTCGCGGGGATCATCCGCTTGGAGAAGTAAATCCAGTTCACGACAATGAGCAGCGCGGCGAGAACACCGAGGACGATCCAGGACTTCACCATGTAGGCGGTGAAGACTCCGTAGAGTCCCAGGGCGTCAATGAGCATCATCAGGATGAGCTTGACGAAGAAACCACGCTTGGTCACATCATTGGCATGAGAGGTCTTGGGCCCCTCTTTTTTCTTTTCCGCAGCCTTCACTGGCTCAGACATCGTGTCCTCCACACGTGCGCGTTCGCGCGTCATTGCGACTTGGTTCTGCCCCGACTGGCGACAGAAGGTGGCACCGGTGGTGCCGCGCGCCGCTCAGCGGCGCTGCTATCAGAGGGCCTCACACCCGCCCGCCGCGTGGGAGGCGGTCGGGTGTGAGGCGGTGCTCACCGGAGGCGAGCGCGTTGCGCGCGGGCGGCTAGCGCCCGGCGCTCACGATCACTTGGAGGCGATCGCGTTGTTGATGTTCGTGATCATCGTCGCCCAGCCGTCGGCAGGAGCCTCGGCGCCGCTCACGATGTTAGCCTCGGTCTGGCCCCAGAAGTTCCACACGGAACCCATCGCGGGGATCGCGGGAGCGAGAGCACCGGACTCGGCAACCTTCGAGAAGTCCTTGATGTCCTGATCGTCCGAAGCCTGCGAAACGGAGGGCATCGCGGAGGCGCGACCGCCGAGCTTCTGCATCTGGGTCTGAGCCTCGGGGGTGGCCAGGTAGTTGAAGAACTGCTTGGCGGCAACCGGGTTGGCGGACTTGGCGCTCTGGTAGAACATCTGGACGCCAACGAAGGGCTGAGCGGCCTGCGAGCCAGCCGAGGGGATCGGCAGGACGGACACGTCCATGCCGGCCTCACGGAAGGCGGCGACGTTCCACGGGCCGGTCACCGTGTAGGCAGCCTTGCCATCGAGGAAGGCCTGCTTGGCGATGTCGGCGGTGATGGACGGGGAGAGCACACCCGCGTCGCCCTGAGCCTTCAGCCAGTTGGCGAAATCGGTGCCGCCGGAGCCGCCCATGGCCAGCTCGGAGGTGTACTCGCCGTCAGCGTTCGTGTTGAAAACAGGGGCTCCGAAGGAGGTCTGGAAGCCGTAGAAGTGGTAGGGATCGCCCTTGTCGCCCATCTGGATAATGAAGGGGTACTCAACGCCGGTGGTCTTACCGGAGGCGATCATGTCGTCGTAGGTCTTGGGCTCATCCTTGGTGAGCGCGTTGTTACGCACCAGGGCGACGGACTCGATGGCGTAGGGAACGCCGTAGGTCTGGCCGTTGTAGGTCACGCCCTTGACCGCGATGTCAGCGAACTGGGACTTAGCCTCACCCAGGTCAACGGGAGCGACGACGCCGTTAGAGACGAGCGCGCCCAGCTTGTCGTGGGCCATGACGATCAGGTCGGGGCCGTTGCCAGTGGGAACCTGGGTGGTGAACTCGGTGTCCATGTCCGACTCGGACTTCTGGACGACATCCACCTTCACGCCGGTCTTGGCGGTGAAGTCCTCGGCGATGGTCTCAACCTGCGTGAAGCGGGTGTCGTCCGCCCAGATCGTCAGGGTCGCCACGGCGTCGGTCTTGGCGCCGTCCGAGGAGGAAGAGGAAGGGGACGTCGTGCCGTTGTTGCAGGCGGCCAGGGCGGTAGCCGCCGCGATGACGCCGAGTGCTGCGATGCCACGTCGCATTATTACTCCTGTGTTGGTCAGGTGGTCGCCACCATCAGCGACCAGCTACAGGACTCACTGTAATACCCCCGATTTTGTTTCTGCAACAATTTTCGCAATTGTGTGCAAGCTGTTACATTTGTAGGGAAATAGCCGCGCGCGAAGACCCAAAGGAGTGTTGAGTCGATGACGAAAAATCGCACGAGCATGGCCGATATTGCCATGCACGCGGGCGTCTCAACTGCAACTGTTTCGCGCGTTTTTAACGGCGTCGGTCAAGTCTCCGAAGATACCCGCCGCAGGGTCCTCACCGCTATTGACGAGCTGGGATACGACCGCCCGGCCACCGAGCGCACACCCACCACGCCAACGATCGGCGTCATCGTGCCAGAGCTCACGAATCCGATCTTCGCATCCTTCGCCCACCACCTCCAGGAGGAGATTTCTCGCGCGGGCGGCATTGCTCTCATTCGTTCGCAGACGCCTGGCGCGACATCCGAGTTCGACCACCTCTCCTCGCTCATCGAACACCGTGTGAACGGACTCATCTTCGTCTCCGGCAGACATGCTGACCTGCTTGCGGACCTCACGCCGTACCATGACGTCGTCGCTCGCGGCATCCCCTTCGTAACGATCAATGGCGCCCGCCCGGAGGTCCCAGCACCCGATTTTTCCACGGGGGACGCGCTCGGCATCCGCGCGGCGGTCGCGCACCTGCACGAACTGGGACATACGCGCATCGCTCTCCTGACGGGGCGCACGCACATCGTCCCGGCCCTGCGCAAGGCCGAGGCCTTTACCCAGGTCATGGGCGAGCTCATCGGTGACCACTCCCCCATCATCGAAGAAACCTTCTACACGTACGAGGCCGCGGCCGCCCACACGCACGCGCTCCTCGAGCGCGGCGCCACTGCGATCATCACCGGCTCTGACCTGCAGGCCCTCGGCGCGATCCGCACAATCACCTCACTCGGCCTGTCAGTCCCGGGCGATATCTCGGTGATCGGCTTCGACGATACCTTCCTGATGGGCCACTTGGATCCGGCGCTGACAACGATCCATCAGCCCGTCCCATCGATCGTCTCATCGGCGGTGCGCAGCCTCTTCGAAGCCCTGCATACGCCCGACTACGTGCCCACGCACGCCGACTACGTCTTCTCGCCCGATTTGATCGTGCGAGGATCGACCGGGCACGCGCACTAGCATTCACAACGGGGTCCGATCTCCGAGAATGACTTGACAAAGATTCTCAATTGCAAAGAGAATGATTCTCATGTCGAAGAGAATCCTTGCTGCCGCCTGCGCAGCCGCCACTGCGCTCGCCCTGTCCGCCTGTACCTCCTCGGCCTCATCCTCTGGTAGCACCTCCAAGGACGAGACCCTGACCGTCATGGCGTCCTTTTACCCCCTGAAGTACCTGGCCGAGAAGATCGGCGGCGACCACGTCACCGTGACCTCGCTGACCCCGGACGGCGCCGAGCCCCACGATCTTGAGCTCTCCCCGAAGATGGTCGACTCCCTGTCCTCCGCGGACGCGGTCGTCTACCTCGCGGGCTTCCAGGGTGCGGTTGACGAGGCCATCGAACAGCAGGCCCCCAAGAACGTTATTGACGTCTCCCCCGCCGCAGAGCTCATTGAAGCCGGTACAGACGCGAACCACCCCGCCGAAGAAGAAGAGGAAGAGGGCACCGACGAAGCCCAGTCCGGCGAGGCGGAAGGCCACGACCACGAGGGCCACGAGCACCACCACGACATGAGTACGGACCCGCACTTCTGGCTGGATCCCGTGCGCATGGCGAAGGCCGCAACGCTGGTGGGCGACAAGCTTGCCGAGGCCGACTCCGCCAACGCCGACACCTACAAGGCCAACGCGAAGGCTTTGTCTGAAGAACTGACGACGCTGGGCGATACCCTCGTCTCCAAGACCTCAACCTGCAAGGTCAGGACCTTCGTGACCGCCCACACCGCTTTCGGCTACCTCGCGGATCGCACGGGCCTGACCCAGGTCGGCATCTCCGGCCTCGACCCCGAGTCCTCCCCCTCCCCCGCGCGCCTGGCCGAGATCGCCCAGATCGCAAAGGACCAGGGCGTGACGACGATCTTCACCGAGGCCCTCATCGACCCCAAGGTCGCCCAGACCCTGGCCGACGACCTCGGCATCACAACGGCCGTCCTGGATCCGATCGAGTCCCAGACCGACGCATCCAAGGACTACGCTGCAACGATGAACTCCAACATTGACGCTCTGACGAAAGCTCTTGACTGCCAGTGACAACGACTTTCACTCCCACGACGGCGGGAGCCTCCCACTCGGAGGCGACCGCCGTCGTGCGTCTCGATAATCTGCACGTGGCCTGGGATACAGACCTGATCCTGCACGGAATCTCGCTGCGTATTCCCGCAGGCCAGACCGTCGCGATCACGGGGTCGAACGGCTCCGGCAAGTCCACCACCCTCAAGGCCCTGCTCGGCACCGCGCCCATCACCAGCGGCGACGCCCGGCTCTTTGGTCACTCGGTCACCACCCGTCGCCGCGTCCCCTGGAACAAGATCGGCTACGTGCCTCAGCGTATCTCCTCGGGCGGCGCGATCAGCGCCAGCGCGATCGAGGTCGTGCGATCCGGCCTGCTTGGGCCTCGTCGCCTGTGGGCGCTTCCGGGCGACACCGCGAAGGCGATGGCCGCCCTCGAACGCGTCGGCATGTCTCACCGCGCTCACTCCCCCCTCAACATCCTCTCGGGCGGACAGGCGCAGCGCGTCCTCATCGCCCGCGCCCTCGTTCGCCGTCCCGAGCTGCTCATCATGGATGAGCCGATGGCCGGAATTGACGCGGCCTCGCGCGCACGCCTGGCGCAGATCGTCGCCGAGGCCAAGGCGGAGGGGACGACGATCCTCATCGTCCTGCACGAGCTCGGCGAGCTCGGCCCCCTCCTCGACCGAGAGCTGCACATCAGCGCGGGTCACGTCTCCTACGACGGTCCGCCCCACATCGAGGACGACCACGAACAACACCACGGTGGCGGCGACCACTGCCACCCCACCATCGAACCCGGGGCCGCGCCGACCGACCACGGCCTCGTGAGTGGAGTCTAGACGGGAGCGACGCATGATTGACGCACTGACGACCCTCCTGTCCTCGCCGATGATGCAGCGTTCGCTGCTGGCTGCCCTCATCGTGGGCCTCACCGCCCCAATCATCGGCACGTATCTCGTGCACCGCAGGCTCGCGATGCTCGGAGACGGCATCGGACACATCTCTCTAACCGGCGTTGCGCTCGGCTGGCTGGTCGGCACGTTCGCAAACGTGAGCCCGGCCGACTCGTGGGCGGTCCCGGGTGCGGTGATCATCTCACTGCTCGGCGCGATCACCATTGAGCTGGTGCGCCAGAGTGGCCGCACGTCCGGGGACACGGCCCTGGCCATGCTGTTCTACGGCGGCATCGCCGGCGGTGTCCTGCTGATCGGCCTGGCTGGTGGCACCTCCGCGCAGCTCAATTCCTACCTTTTCGGGTCAATCTCGACGGTGCGTTGGAGCGACATCACGCTCATCACGATCCTCGGGATCGCGATCGTGGCCCTCGGCGTGGGATTGGCTCCCGCGCTCTTCTCGGTCACCAACGACGAGGACTTCGCGCGCTCAACAGGTCTGCCCGTGCGCACGCTGTCCCTCCTCATCGCAGTCCTGTCGGCGCTGACCGTCGCCGTTGCGATGCGCGTCGTCGGATCGCTGCTCGTCAGCGCCCTCATGGTCATCCCCGTCGCCATCGCACAGCTGGGCGCGCGTTCGTTCCGCTCAACGATGGGCATCGCGATGGCTCTGGGCGTCATCATTTGCACGTCGGGCCTGTCCCTGACCTACTTCGTCGACCTCTCCCCCGGGGCAACGATCGTTGTGGGAGCCATCGCTTCGTACGCGATTGGTTTCGCGATCAGGGCTATTGTGGATCGTATCCGCAGGGTGCGCAGGATTCGCGCGGCACGCAGCCACAACCAGCACCCTGAGCACGACCAGATCGCTCACTCGAACGCATGACGATGGAGGCAACACCATGCAGCGCATGACGAAGCAGCGTCAAGCAGTCCTCGACGAGCTGACGCGCGTCAACGACTTCCGCAGCGCCCAGCAGATCTTCGAAGACCTGCACCTGCAGGGACAGCGCGTGGGGCTGGCGACCGTCTACCGCTCGCTCCAAAGCCTCGCAGAGGACGGACGAGTCGACACGCTGCGTTCCTCCGACGGTGAGGCCCTCTACCGCTCCTGCACGACGCACCACCACCATCACCACCTGGTGTGCCGCAAGTGCGGTTTCACCGAGGAGATCGAGCAGTCGCAGATCGAGTCGTGGGTGGAGTCCGTCGCAACCGCGCACGGCTTCAGCGACGTCGAGCATTCGCTGGAACTGTTTGGCGTGTGCAGCTCCTGTCGTGCGAAGAGCTAACGGGGCGATACGCATACGAAAAGGCCTGGGAGGCGGATACACTCCCAGGCCTTTTCTACACCCCACCTCGCAGGTTAGGATAGGCTTCGTTTGCTGAGCCTCACTCTGGGAGCGTCATGTTTGCCGCCGGTATCGACTCCATGGTCCCCGCCTTCGCACGCGAGGGCGTCTGGCTCTTCGTGTTCCTCTTCGTGGTTGTTTTCTTCCGCGCCCAGCTCACCTATTGGCTGGCGCGAGGTGCCGCCTCGGGCGCGGTTAGAGCGAACGGGCGCCAGGGTTTCGTCGGCGCCGTCGCACGCTGGTTCGACGGCCCTATCCCCCGTAAGGGCGCGGCCATCCTGGACAAGTGGGGAATCATCGTCATTCCCCTATGCTTCCTGACGGTCGGCATCCAGACCGCCGTCAACGCGGGCGCAGGACTCGTACGGATGCGCTGGAGCACCTACACGTTCGCGATGATCCCGGGGTGTATCCTCTGGGCTCTCCTGTATGGCCTGGGCACGCTCGCGGTCTTTGCAGCCGCGATCCGCGCAGTTGCAGGCTCCCCCTGGGGGTGGGCGGGCCTCGCCCTCATCGCCATGCTGATCGCCGCGAAGATTGCGTGGGGCCGCCGCGAGCGCCGCACGGTGAACGCCGCGCGCGCAGCGGACAGCGCGGATAACGACTAGGAGCTGGCGACACGGTCGATCGCGCCGCCGAAGCGGCGATCACGGCCCGCGAACTCTTCCAGACACCCCCACAGCTCTTCACGGTCGAAGGCCGGCCAGGGCGTGTTGACGAACATCATTTCCGCATACGCCATCTGCCACAGCAGATAGTTGGAGAGGCGCTGTTCGCCCGACGTGCGGATCATGAGGTCGACGTCGGGAACGTCTGGCAGGTAGAGGTGGCGCGACAGTGTCTTTTCCGTGACGCCACGCGGGCTCAGGCGCCCGGCCGCGACGTCCTCGGCGATGGATCTGGCGGCGTCGGCAAGCTCAGCGCGTCCACCGTAGTTGACGCACATGATGAGGTCGAGGGTTTTGCAGTGCGAGGTCGCACGGTCGGCCTTCTCCAGCGCGTTGATGACGCTCTTCCACAGCTTGGGTCGGCGCCCGCTCCAGCGCACATGCACGCCCCACTGCGCGAGCTGGTCGGTGCGACGGGCGAGCACGTCAGAGGCGTAGTTCATGATGAAGGAGACTTCCGCGGGCGAACGCTTCCAGTTTTCGGTCGAGAAAGTGTAGACGCTCAGGTAGCGCACGCCCGCGTCGATCGCACCGGCGATGGTGTCCATGAGGGCGTACTCCCCGGCGCGGTGTCCTTCGGTGCGCGCCAGGCCTCGACTGTTGGCCCAACGCCCGTTTCCGTCCATGATGAGGGCGACGTGCGCGGGGGCCTCTCCCTTGCGAAAGACGGGCGCCTCGCGGTGCCATTGGCCCGGTCCGAGCAGGGGCGCGGTGGGGTCTTGCGGGGCGCGGTCCATAGGAGTGGGGCGCAGATCTGTCATGGGTGACTCCTATCGATGACGCTCAGCGAGCGCAGGCGGCGTTCCAGATGCCATTGAGTGTACGAGGAGATGAGGCCCGAGGCCTCGGTGCGCGCATAGGGTTCACAGCGGTCGGCGTGCTCCCAGTCGCCGCTGAGCAGTTGGCCGAGGAGGGCCACCGTGTCGGGCGCGGGCGAGGAGGCACCGGGCGGACGACAGGTGTCGCAGACGGTGCCTCCGTCGGGGATGGAGAATGAGGAGTGGGGTCCCTGGGTGCCGCACACGGCGCAGTCGAAACAGGAGGGCGCCCATCCGGCCAGGGCGAGAGCGCGCAGCGTGTACGAGGTACGAATGAGGGTCGGGTCGTGGCGTTCCCTCGCGAGGGCGTTGAGTGCGCCGAGGAGGAGCAAGTACTGGGAATGCGTGCCGTCCTGCGCATCCGTCGTGAGGCGTTCGGCGGTCTCAACGATGACGGTGGCCGCGAGGAAGAGGTCGTAGTTGGCGGCGATCGCGTCACCGTATTGGGCGATGGATGCAACCTGGGTCAGAGTATCGAGGGTGCGGCCACGATGGAGCTGGGCGTCGATGACGGAGAAGGGTTCGACGCGCGCACCGAACTTGGAGGTCGTCTTGCGCACCCCCTTGGCAACGGCACGCACCTGGCCATGCTCAGCGGTGAGAAGCGTGATGATGCGATCCGCTTCGCCCAGCTTGTGGGTGCGCAGGACGATCGCCTCGTCTCGATAGGACTTCATCACACGGACATTGTGTCACGTCGGCACAGTCGCAGTGACGTGATGCCCGCATGCATCGCAGGGCGCGAAATTAATTGTGAAGTGCACTGTCACATCCACCGACAAGCCCTCAGACAGGCACTGACAACAATATATGAGAAACTGACAGCGTGGTCGGTTACACAGCCGGCAAGTAGTTTTCGAGTAGATAGTTTCTTCGTAACTGGTTATGGTTTACTCATAACCGTCGAAGGAAGGATACAGATGGCACCCCCGATCGATGCCCGCGAAAAGCTTGGCACTGCACTGCGTCAGGCACTGACCCAGACCCCCCTGTCAAAGATCTCTGTCAGCGCGCTGACACGTTCCGCTGGGGTCACCCGTCAAGCGTTCTACTACCACTTCAACTCCCTGAGCGACCTCAACGCCTGGGTTTTCCGCGAGGAAGTCACATCTCGCCTGACCGACAGTTCGGGAGAATGGCTCGACGCTATCGAGGCCACCATGACCTGGATGCACAACCATCGCGACGAGACCGCCTCGGCCATGAAGACCATCGAGCCGAACGACCTGTGGGCGTTCCTGACCTCTCACATCCAGGAGCTCATCGAGTCCCGCCTGCCCGGCTCTGCCTCGGCAACAGCGCGCGACGTCGTCGCCCAACACTTCGCCCTGGCGACCACCGCCCACATCGGACAGTGGATGCTCTCCGGCCTCGAGGTCAACCCCTCACTCGCAATTGCTCGCATGCGAGTACTCATGACCGACCAGACCACCCCCGCCCTGGCTCGCCTGACCAAGTAACGCGGTTATTCCCACCAACCGCACAGGGACAGACACGCAGCCCTCTCGCCCCGACCTCGCCCGAATGGCGAGGCCGGGGCTGAACCATACACTCCGCCACCCAAGAACGACGTTTCCGGATGCATACAAGCCAATCTGAGCTATACAATTGGTTAGTCGCACATTGCACTGAAATTTCGCGGATCCGCGATTCAGCCTGTACAGTTTGCTCGTAACCCCTCTTTTCATGTCGACGAGGATCTCCGATGCCCCACACCGATGCGAAAACGATGCTCGCGCACGCCCTGCGCGACGCACTCCAGACCGTCCCCCTGTCGAAGGTGACCGTCTCCGGCCTCACGCGCACCGCCGGCGTGACCCGCCAGGCCTTCTACTACCACTTCGCCGACATCCGCGACCTGACCGTCTGGGTTTTCAAACGCGAGGTTGCCGACCAGATCAAGGCCCACTCCTCCCACGAGGAGTGGGCCAAGGGACTGCTCGCCATGCTCACATGGATGCAGACCCACCGCGAAGAGACGCGCTCCGTTGTCTCAACCCTGTCCATGGAAGATCTCCAGGTCTTCCTTTACAAGCAGCTGCGCGCCGTCATGGAACCCATCGTCGACCATGACTCCAACGGCCTGACCGTGCGCCCCGACGACCGTGAGTTCATCACCGAGCACTTCACGCTCAGCGTGCTCGGACACGTGACCCAGTGGCTCGCCTCCGACATGAGCGCTGATCCCGCCCTCCTCACGGAGCGAATCTCCCGCATCCTCGCCGGGCAGGTGCGCCGCAGCCTCGAGCTCTTCGCACACTCCCCCGTCTCCTGAGGGTCCGCCTCCTGAGGGCACTGACGCATACGAAGGACCCCAGCCTCGTCACCATGAACGAGGCCGGGGTCCCTATCGTTTTCGCGCGCGCTCAGCGCAGGGCGCGGTTCACCGCCGAAATGACGGCCTTGTAGGACGCGCGAGTGATCGAGGAGTCGATGCCGACGCCCCACACGATCTGGCCATCCACGGCCGCCTCCACGTAGGCGGCAGCGCGCGCATCGCGGCCCTGGCTCATCGCATGCTCGGAGTAGTCGAGGATGCGCACATCCAGGTCGAACTCGTGCAGGGCGGACACGAACGCGTCGATCGGACCCTTGCCCTGCGCGTGAACCTTCACGACCTCGCCGTTGTCGGTGAGCGTCGCGTTCAGCTCGACATGCTCATCATCCATGGTGCCCACCTGCGAGGAGCGCAGATCGAAGCGACCCCACGACTCCAGGCCCGGCGCAGCGTTCGTCGGCAGGTACTCGTCGGCGAAGATCTGCCACAGCAGATCCGCGTTAATCTCGCCGCCGTAGGTGTCCGTGTGGCGCTGGACGATGCGAGAGAACTCCACCTGCAGGCGACGCGGCAGCTCGAGGGCGTGTGCCGTCGACATGAGGTAGGCGACGCCGCCCTTGCCGGACTGCGAGTTCACGCGCACCACGGCCTCGTACGAGCGGCCCACGTCGTGCGGGTCGATCGGCAGGTAGG
>USPB01000013.1 GCA_900556405.1 uncultured Actinomyces sp. | reverse complement strand
CCTCGGTGGCCAGCAGCTCGGAGATGTGGACGCGCTGGATGGTGCCGTCGTGGCGTGCCAGGCCCACGTCAGCACCCTTCTTGAGGGTGCCGTTGTGGATACGCAGCAGGGCGAGACGACCCAGGAACGGCGAAGCGTCCAGGTTGGTGACGTGGGCCTGCAGTGGCATGTCCTCGTCGTAGGAGGGGCCGGGGATACGGTTGAGGATGGTCTCGAACAGGGGCTCAAGGTCCTCGGTGGGCAGCTGGCCATCGCCCGGGTTCTCCAGGGAGCACTTGCCGGCCTTGGCGGAGGCGTAGACAACGGGGACGTCCATGAGGGAGTCCACGTCGATGTCGATGCCCTCATTCATGAGGTCCTCGCCCAGGGAGAGCAGCAGGTCGGTCGTCTCGGAGACGACCTCTTCGATGCGCGAGTCGGGACGGTCAACCTTGTTGACGACGACGATGACGGGCAGGTGTGCCTGCAGGGCCTTGCGCAGCACGAAACGGGTCTGCGGAAGCGGGCCTTCGGAGGCATCGACCATGAGGACGACGCCGTCGACCATCGACAGGCCGCGCTCGACCTCGCCGCCGAAATCGGCGTGGCCGGGGGTGTCGATGACGTTGATGGTGACGCCGTTTTCCAGGCCGAGAGCCTGCGCCGCGGGGCCGCGATAGTGGACGGCGGTGTTCTTCGCGAGAATGGTAATGCCCTTCTCGCGCTCCAGATCGCCGGAGTCCATGACGCGCTCACCGGTCTTTTCGACCGTGTCACGCTCGGAGAACGCTCCGGACTGCCAGAGCATTGCGTCAACCAGCGTGGTCTTTCCGTGATCGACGTGTGCGACGATCGCGACGTTTCGCAGGTCGGGACGCGTGGACATATGTGGACTCCTCAAATGTGGATACAGATTTATGCGTGTTGGGAGGCGAGCACGTCGCGGAGGCGACCGGTTCGAATCGACTTCACGCACATACGTCTTCAAGAATATCGGCTCAACAACGGGCAATGCGATCCCCATCCTGCGAATTCCACCACGTCGCGGATGCCAGGCGTTCATCTGGACGCCCTCCGGCCGGTCTATTTGCTCGATACCAACCGATGGCGTTTACTGAATACTATGACTGACATCGCGACGCTCAGCGCTGACGTTTCGGCGGCCTCGGCCCTTGTCACCCCCTTCGGCGCGCATCTGTTGTCATGGCGTCCCACCGGGTATTCCGACGTCCTGTGGCTCTCCTCCCGCGCGGTGCTCGATGGCACGAAGGCGATTCGCGGCGGCATCCCCCTGTGTCTCCCCTGGTTCGGCAGCCCCACCGATTCGCCGACGAGGCCGGGGGACGGCGCAGGTGCGCACGGGTTTGCCCGCACATCGCTGTGGACGCTGCGCTCAAGCACGCAACCCGCGGACGACGCCCCGGCCTCGTTCACCTTCGAGCTGCACCACACGGGGGAGACCTCTCCCCTCTACCCCCACTCGTTCTGCGCGCGTCTTGACATATCCGCGGGGGACGAACTGAACGTCACCCTGACCCTGACGAACGAGGACGACCACCCCTTCGCCATCGAGGCGGCCCTGCACACCTACCTGCACGTCGGCGACGTCAAGGACGTGACGGTGGAGGGATTGGACGGCGAACGCTACTACGACAAGGTCCGCGAACGCTATGCCACCCAGAGCGGCGACATCACTTTTATTGGGCCGACCGACCGCGTCTACACCTCCACGGCGCAGGTCCAGGTCGTCGACCCGAAGCTGGGACGGCGTATCGTCGTGGACAAGAACGGCTCGGGTTCAACGATCGTGTGGAACCCCTGGTCGCAGGGCGCTGCCACCATGAGCGACATCGGTGAGGGCGAGTGGCAAAACTTCGTGTGCGTGGAGACGGCGGCCGTACGCGAGCGGGCGCTCACGCTGTGGCCGGGGCATCCCCACATGATGACGCAGACGCTCGCCGTGGAGTCACTGGATTGACCGACCCGCGGGTAGGATTAGCCCCAGCTACGACCAGAAAGGCCCTCATGGCTCTCACTTCCGCGATCGCGTCCGCGTACCTGTCCGTTTCCCGGTGGAAGCTCTCCACGCAGCCTCTGCCGGACAAGGTCATCGTCATTGGCGCTCCGCACACCTCGAATTGGGACGGCGTCTTCATGGCGATCTCCATGTGGAAGTCCGGACGCACGTTCTCCTTCCTGGTGAAGGATTCCGTCGTCAAGGCGCCGGTGCTCGGCTGGTTCGTCAAGAAGATCGGCGCCGTCCCGGTGGAGCGCAGCGCCGCGCACGGCCTCGTCGGCCAGGTCGCTTCGCGCATCCGCGAGGCGGACTCGTTCACGCTGTGCATCACTCCGAAGGGCACGCGCTCGCACCGCGACTTTTGGAAGTCCGGGTTCTATCGCATCGCGATGGAGGCGGGCGTGCCGATTCAGCTCGGCTTCATCGACCGCAATACCCGCACGTTCGGCTGGGGCCCGACGTACCAGCTGACGGGCGACGTGCGCGCCGACATGGAGGTTATCCGCGCGTTTTACGCAGATAAGGTGGGTATTCGCCCGGAGAAGACGTCGGTTCCTCGCCTGCGCGCGGAGGACGAGGCCGCATGAGGTGTGTGCGAGCGTTGCTCGGTACCGCAGGGGCTCTCGCCCTGACCGCGGGCGGGAGCCCAACGCTCGCCGACAACCCGACGCAGATCCGCCTCACCGAGGTCTACGACATGACGCCGGGCGTCAGCGCGACCCATCAGGTGACGCTGGTGACGGATCAGGCACTCATTGGCGAGCAGTGTCAGTCGATGGGCACGGCCGCCAAGGCGACGTCTTCTCTCCTCGTGACGGTCGACGGCGTGGACGGGTGCCGTTTCACGTGGGACCTTGCCGATGGCGGCGCCGAGGTTGTCTCCGTCGACGACGGCGGTGTGTTCCACTTTGATTCAGCGTCGACGCGCCTCCTGGAGGGCTTCGCATCGCCCGATGCTTCTGCGTCCATCGAGTCCGTCACCCTGATCGCGCATAGCTCCGTCATCGTCGAGGCCTCGAACGACGGACAGATCACCACCCCCGGGGCCTCGACGAAGACGGACGCGAGCACGGTCACCTGGCATGGCGTCACCGGCAACGTGAGCGCGACGGGCACCGTTGACACCGACGCGCCCGCCGCGGCTTCCTCCACCGGCCCATCACCGTCGGCGCCCGTTTCAGCGTCTTCTTCATCCCCGCGGGAACGCGAGCACGCCTCCACCGCACGCTCACTCACACCGATCGTGGCGATCACGGCCGGTGTCCTTGCGCTGGCCGTGATCACCGGCCTCGCGCGACGATCGGCGCGTTCGCGCCGGGCGGCTGCCGACGCGCAGTTCGACCGTGATGCTGCGCTGCGTGAGGCACAGCGACGTTCCGCCTCCGCGCGAAAGAGTGCTGCCGCTCCCTACGGGAGGCGGTCTTTTGCTCCGACCTCATCAACGTCCGAGGAGAATGCACCCGCGAGCGCGCAGGCCCGCGACCATTCTGACGCACAGTCGGGCGCAGAACGCTTTTCACCGCCCGACCACTCGTAGGCATCCATTGACCACGATGGCCCCGACCTTCGCGATGAAGTCGGGGCCACGTGTTGGCGCCTCAGCCGATGTGGAAGTAGCGCTCCACGAGTTCCTCGACGGAGACACGCGAGTCCGCCAGGTCATCGCGCAGGTGTTCGTCTCCCAGCTCGATCAGGCGCGATGCCCACGAGTCGATGAGGCCCGCGGGGAAGACGTCCTTCGCCTCGTAGTCCTCGCGTTGGGCGAGGAGCCTACCGGCGGCCTCGAAGCAGGATGCGGGCAGCTGGTCGAGGCCGGGGGTCTGCGATGCGTCGCCGTCGACCTTGCGCTCACGCGCGTACTCTTCCATGCCGGGCTCGGTCAGGCCAATACGCGCGGCGACGGCAATGCCAGCAAGGAGCAGGTGGACCGCTGCGGACCCGTCGGGGCTGCGCAGCTCCACCGTCTGAGAGTCATTGGGCAGGTCGGCAATCGGAGGCTCAAGGGGGTTGGCATCGCGGAACATCGAATCGTCGATGTTTTGCCAGCCGAGAGGTACGCGCACCAGAACGGAGCGGTTACGGTCGCCCCAGCAGATCGAGGTTGGCGCCTCCTGATGGGGAACAAGACGCAGGAACGAGGTGGGGACGGTGTTACCAAACGCTGTCAGCGATGCTGCGTGCGACAGGTAGCCTCCGATCACCTTGAGCGCGGTGTCCGTCAGACCAGATCCCGTCGAGAACTGGTTGACGCCATCCTTGACGATGCGGGTATGGAAGTGCATGCCCGATCCGGCTTGCCCCACGGCGATCTTCGGCGAGAAGGAGACATGAATGCCATAGGAATGGGCAACTTCGCGCAGCACCCACTTGGCGAGCACCATCTGGTCGGCAGCATCGAGCGCATCAACGGGCAGGAATTCGATCTCTTGCTGGACCATCTGACGCCCATCGGCGACGAAGTTACCAACCTCGGAATGGGCGTACTTCACCGAGGCGCCGATGGCAACGAGGTGCGCGAGGGTCTCCGTGCGCACTTCCTCCCACTTGGAGAAGGGCCCCGATTCGTGGTAGCCGCGCTGGGGCTCGACGGGGAACAGCTCCTCTTCCTCCGAGAAGAGGTAGTACTCGAGTTCACCGAGGGCCTGCAGCTCGCAGCCCGTCTCCTCCTTGAGCGCTCGCTGAGCCTTCCGCAGGATTTCCTGGGGCGCCGAGGCCAGGGGGCGGCCGTCAACATCGTAGAAGCCGCACAAGATATCGAGGGTCGGGATGTGCGAGAAGGGGTTGAGGAACGCGGTAGCCACGCGCGGCACGACATACAGGTCCGAGGAGGTCGCCTCGACGAATGTGAACAGGGAGGAACCGTCGACGCGCTCTCCGAGAGTCAGCACCCGATCGAGGTGGGCCTTGGATTGGATCGCGAAGTTCAGGGTCTTCAGGCGTCCATCCCCTCCGACGTAGCGGAGGTTGAGCATCTGGATGCCGTTGTCCTCGATATAGCCGATGATGTCGGCTTTCGTAAACTCCTTCGCGGGCTTTCCGAGGGCCTGCACGAGCGGGTTGGGGTTCAGAGACACTGTGTCAGTCGACAGCATGAAACACTCCTCTTCGAGTATGACTAGGTTCACATTAGCAGAGATATTGTATCCCTAAACGACAAACCCGACAGTCGGAAAATATTTGCCATTTCCCCCGGAATTAAAGAGATTGACACCCTCCAAAGCCACCCCCAATATAAGTGACGCTTGTTACGCTTTGCGTAGTCCACTTCTAGGAAGCGCAATGGCGACGACACCCTCTCCCCTCCCTCACGATCCCACCAGGCCACCGGCATGCTCGTGGCGCGGCCTCCTCATTGACTCCGCACGCACATTCTGGCCAGTGCCCGTCATGGAGCTCATCATCACCGTCATGGCGCGTTACCGCCTGAACATCCTGCACTGGCATCTGACAGACAACGCAGGCTGGCGTCTCCCACTACCCGGCTACCCAGCACTCACCTCGATCGGAGCCCAGATTCCACGAGATCCCGCGCACTGGTACGACCGCACGTGCGCACCTCAGCGATCGGGCACATGGCGTACATCGCCCGCACACACAACGCAGGGTTTCTACTCCGACGCAAACATTCGACACCTCGTTCGCTTCGCCGCGCAGCGAGACGTGCGCATCATTCCGGAAATCTCAATCCCATCCGCTGCCGGCGCCGCAATCCGAGCCTACCCACACCTGGGAAACCCCAACCTCGCCTCCCCTCAGGAGGACAACTCAACGCTGTGGCCCCTCGCCTCATCCCTCCAATTCGTCGAGGCAGCCTTCCACCGCGCGTGCGACCTATTCCCCTCCCCCATCATCCACATCGGCATCCCCTGGACCGACTGGAGCCCGTGGGAACGCGACCCACGGCTCGCACGGACAGGCCTCGGCTCGGGACAAGACATCGAGCGCCTCTTCATCGACAGAGCCATGCGCGTCCTCCACTTCCATGGCCGACGCGCGGCCGCATGGGACACGGCAATCCACGCCTACGGCGGCCCACCACCTGGGACAATCCTCCTCTCTTCACGCCACAGCGGAACCGAGAACGAGGACGCCGCCACGTCGGGCGCCTCATGGGTACTCGCAGACTCCGACCTGCTAACCCTCAGCCACCCCGCAGCCAACCCCTCGTCACCCCAGTCCCCACTCACCGCGCGCCAGCTCGCTGATCAGCTCCCGCCAATGCTCCACAGCGAGCGACTCAAAGGCGTCGAGGCCATCGCCTGGTCCACTTCGGTGACGACCCCAGACCTACTCTTTTACCACCTCCTCCCCAGACTCCTCGTCGTCGGCGAAATCGCATGGCACGGGGACGACGCGCTCACCTGGGATCACCTTGCCCGGGCGATCGAGCGAGAGATGGCCTACCTGAGACAACACATCCCCTACTGGACTCCGGGGCGATCATGAAACTCCAGGGCGATCATGAATGAGGGCCGCGCATCCAACCCGGATACGCGGCCCCGTGCCCCCTAGCGGGGCGGAGTTCGGAGCAGGCATGAAGACCGCCCCACTAGGCTTTCACGAACGCAACGACCACTTCTTGAGGCGCTCCGCGAGCGCGCGCGCATCAATATCCAAGCGCTCAGCTTCTGAGGCATCCTCGTGTTTGATCGCGCGCCAGTAGGCAATCTTTGTGCGCAAAAACTCACGACGAAGCTCAATAATCTGCCCCTCCTCCTGGAGGCGGGCATCCTGCTGTTCCAGCAGAGTCACAAACTCGGAGATGTCCCTCTCCCCACCCAGGCCGGACCGGACATATTCGCGCATGTCCGCGATCGACATCCCGGAAGCAGACAGGCACGACACCCAGGTCAGTAGCTCGAGATCATCCTCGGTGTATATGCGATGCCCGCTCGAGGCATCGCGCGCAATGGCCGGAATAACGCTGACATCCTCGTAATAACGCAGGGTGGACGGGGGCAAGCCAACGAGCGCCGCTACCTCCTTGATGGAGTACGTGCGCCCGGAGCCAGTTCCTGCCATAGCTTCACCCTAAAAGACCTCAAGCCCTTGAAGTCAAGCGGAACTGCGGGACGTGCATCACGCGCCGCGACCTGCAAAAAAGCAAGTGTCCGCGCGAAAGGCCGGAGCGCAGCGCAATTGGCCCGTTTGATCACTCATCACAGAAGCTCTGCGCGCCTCTGAAAGGACCAAATGGGACACGTTTCATCACGCAGATGTATGTCGAATCGATCCAGAAGCTCACACCCACCGTTGAGGTAGAAGTGCGCGTTCTCCTCGGTCGAGGTCACGAATCCATACGCGCGCCCACCACGCTTGGCCACATAGTCAGGAAGAACCTGCGAGACAAGCCAACGACCGACACCACGTCCTCGCATCCGCTGATCGACGGAGAGGACCTCGAGATACCAGTCGAAGTCACCTTTATCGATCGTCACCTGATCCGCGGAATCGACAACATCCGAGAACTCTTTCACGAGCAACGGCGGAGCATATCGAAAGAACTCATACCCCCCGCTGAGGAAGCTGCGAATGAATCCAACCTTGCGATCACGCAGGAGAGCCGTGCCTACGACCCGCCCTTCATGCTCAACGACGAGGGCATGACGGACCCGCTGGTACGAATCCGCAAGCATCCGATTGATTGCAGTGACACATTCCGGGTAATGCTCCGCACGGTAGAGGTAGGGCTTGAGCATGATGTGTAAGGGATAGTCAAGGAATCCCTCGGTGATAATTCGTGTCATTTCGGGAATATCGGCACGCGTGGCAGGTCGACACTTCACAGGGCCCCTCCTCAGTTCATCAGTTTTTCACCCAACCAGTCATCGAAAACCTGACCTTAGGTAGATACCTGTCATACTACGTGACAGGACACGATCACACCTTGTCAATACGGGACGCACAGCTTTGACAGCTCCCGCACTTTTATTTGACGACCGGTCAGGCTAGATCACTACTCGCGCCCCTCGTTGCTTTGTATCCACGAACAGACGATAATCGAGTGGTTCATACCAGGAGGACTGCATGCGATTCTTTCGCGCCCTGTGCGCCACGCTCGGGGCTTTGCTCATCACGTCGACGGTCGTATTCGGCGCTCACGCAGCGGACGCCCCGACCCTATCGGAGGCATACGTCCTGACCAAGGACGGCCAGCTCGTCGACACCTTGACCGTCGTCGATCCCTCCCGGACGATGAGCGAATCCGCATGCACACCATACGCGGGTCGTTCCACGGACCAGCACGTCGAGTTCGTGACGCGCGACGATGCCACCGTCTGCCACATGCAGCTGATGTACACCCGCGCCCAGGATGAATCCGAGTTCACCCTCCAAGACTCGGGAACATTCGTGCTCTCCGCACGCACCGACCAGACCCTTGCCACGTATCGGAAAACGTTCGGTGCTTCCCTCACTTTCGCCTCCGTGTCTTTAAGCGTCGAGGGCGAAGTACAGTCTGCAACATCGGGCGCAGCGACCTCTGCAACAACCTACGAGGGACGAGCACTCTCCGTGTCGACGTGGACGGGCACTGTCCCGCAGGTCATCACGGTGAACGGGACACTTGCTGCCGGCGGGAATCCGTCCGCAGCGGCCGGAGCGAACGCGCTGAAGGATCCGTGGGGCGCAACGCCTGTTCCCGGCAGTCAAGCGCCCACCGCCAGCTCAGCCCCCGCCTCGTCCGATTCCGATTCCTCTTCGGGTCCCTCTCTCGGGCTCCTGATCGGCTTAATCGTCGGCCTCATCGTCATCGTGCTGGTCGTCGTCATCGTCATTTACGTGGTTCGTTCGAAGCGCTCGAAGGAGTCCAACCAGGGCTCAGGACAGAGCGCATCTGCGTCCCACGTACGTCCTCAGGGGACGCAGGCTTCGAGGCCTTACGCTCCGGCGCAAGCCGCGGGCATGTCGACACAGGCGAGCGCCGCCCCCGCGATGAATCAAGGCCGCGGGGAGGCGGTCCCGCCCGAGGAGGCGCGACGCCCCTCCACGACCGATTCCTCTGCGCCCGACCTCGCGTCGCTTCCGCAGCCCAAGCCGCGTGATACCGGCTTTGTCTGGCAGCACAAGTCGCGTCCCGAACCTGCCGCTCCCGCGCCCGAGGCCCCTGTTCAGGCAGCAAAGCCTCCGAAGCGTAGGCGTTCGCGCAACGGGCACCGCCCCGCCGTTTTCCCTGCGCAGCCAACACAGCCCATGCAGCCGATGGCGCAGGAGCCGGGTGCATCTGCTCCTCACTATGCTCCCGCTGTCCCGCAGGGCCAGGACGCGTCTGCGGTTACCGTCGTCCCTCAGCGTCGCACCGATCGCTATGCGCCCGCAGGCCCGGCCGATCCCGTTCCCGCGCCTGCTCCTGCTCCTGCTCCTGCTCCTGCGGATATTCCGACGCCTGCCCGTGGCATCTCCACTGACCAGGTCTCGACGCCCGTGCCCGTCACGCACGAGGCCGAGGCACACCACGATCACCAGGCGACCGAGCGCAAGCGTGGCGAGTCGCCTGCCGCTGCCCCAGTTCCAGCTCCGCCTGTAGACGAGGACGACGCTCCCGCGACAATGCTGATCCCGAAGGTTCGGCACGCCGTTGCACCTGAGCCTGAGCCTGTCGCAATCCCCCAGCCGAAGCCGGAACCCGTCATCGTCCCCAAACCCGAACCCGTCGTCGTTCCCCAGCCCGAACCGATCGTCGTCCCTGAGCCGGAACCGGAGCCGGAACCCATCGTGGCCCCCGAGCCGGAACCCGTCGTCCCCGAGCCCGAACCGATCGTCGTTCCCGAGCCCGAACCGATCGTCGTCCCCGAGCCCGAACCCGAGCCGGAACCCGTCGTCGTTCCGCAGCCCGAGCCGATCGTCGTCCCCGAGCCCGAGCCGGAACCTGAGCCTACGCAGCAGGCCTCGTTTGATCCCGTGATCGATGCTGGTGAGCTCCCAACAGCCCAGATTCCTCGTGTCCGCCGGGTAAATGCCTTCGATTGGTCTGCGACGACACGCGCCGAGACCACGCCTGTTGCCCCCGAACAGGCAGCCGCTCCCACTCCCCCGGCCGCGCCGTACGTGCCGACAACGCCTCAGGTCACGCATACACCGGAGCCTCAGACGGCCGTGCCCCCGGCTCCGTTCGTGCCGCAGGCTCCGGCCATGCCGCAGGCTCCCCAGGCGCCCGTCGCCCCGCAGCCGTCCATCACGCCCCAGGCGCCGGCGGTACCCGCCCAATTCCAGGAAGACTGGAACTCCGAATTCTCATGGAATGAGGAGGCGCGCCGCGAACAGGAGGGCGAGTCGAAGCGCCGCAAGCGCTGGGGTTGGGGCAAGCGCCGCAAGCAGCGCGAGGACCACAACGACGCCATCGAAGCAGAGAACGAGGACCAAGCCTCGTCCGCGCGTATGCCGATGATCTCGGTCGACGCTCAGGACGACGACTGGAACGACTGGCAGAACTGGAACTCGAGGAGCTGATCGCGGGCGCGCTATCGGCGCCCCTCGACCTCGGCTAGCTCGACGTAGCGCGTGATCTGCGCATCCAGATCATCTTCGTTGGATTCCCCCACAGCACCCGCTGCGGGGGAATCCTCATCCTCCCCCTGCGCGTAACGCTCCATCAGCAGGCGTTCACGGTAGAGGTGATCTGCTGTCACGCCGATCGTACGGATGAGGGACGCGTTGAGGCTCACGCCCACGATAATGCCGACAATCGGCACAATCTGGGCCATCTTCATGCCAACGAGTCGCGCTCCGAGAGTCGCAAACAGGGAGTTGACCGAGGCGGTGAGCGCATTGTTCCCGATGGTCTCCATCGATCCGCGCCGAGCGAGCTTGCGCATCACCTTGTTGAGAAGGAGCATCGACGTCTCTTTCTCGACGACGAAGGCGCGCCCCTCGCTCTCCGGAGATATCGCCTGGGACAAAACCATCGCGGCGAAGAGGTCTTCCGCGGGGTCCTCGGTGTCGTACCCGTAGTACGCAGCCGTGTGAGACACCAGGCGCGTCGCGGATGCCAGGAACGTCATAATGTCGAGTCCGATCGCGCCCGCCACCACGCCGACACCGGGGGCCGAAGCAACACCGAGTCCGGCAAGTGCAGCGACCGATCCTCCCGACGCGACGATGCTGCTGATTGCTCCCTCGGTAGCCGCGACCCCGCAATAGCCCACCTTCAGGTGTGGCTTCACTGAGCAAATCTGCGCCAGGCTCAGGTGTCGGATGTCCTCGAGACACTCGATATCACACCCAGCCCGGCGGAAAGCCCTGACGATTCGCTCGCGGTTGATCGAAGACTCGGCGGCTGATGTCCCGAGCTCGACGAGCCTGAGGATCCCGGAGGCCACCGCACCAGTGACAGCTGCTCCACCGGGCACCTTGCGGGCAAGAGAAACGGCCTTCGCCAGGGGCGCGAGCAGATACGAGCGAATACGCTGCGAGATGACACGAGGCCTGATGGGGCGAATCTGCGCGGCTTTCCATTCCTGGATTGCGTCCCACTGGGCAAGGTCGTCAGCGCTCATACGCGCACGCATCTCGTCGATCGCGTCGTTCATCTCCTCCGTACTTTCACTCATGACCATCCCCTGCGCACCATCAGGCGGCGGCGTTTTCGCATCCGCAAAGAACGCCGAAGTCTTTCGCCTGATAGAGAGCCACCGCCTCTCTACGCACGGCTCTCAGCCTCGGTCAGTTCGAGGTAGCGAGCGACATCCTCGTTCAAGTCTCTTCCCTGCGTGGAAACCACGAGGGCAGTCGACGGCTCGCCATTGCCCATCGCGCGACCGTAACGCTCCGCGAGGAAACGTTCCCGGTAGAGGTGATCCGCCGTTTCCCCGATGGTGCGCATGAGCGCCGCGTTGAGCCCTGCGCTCACGACGATTCCGGCGACGGGAACGATCTGCGCGAGCTTGCGGCTGGCCAGACGAACGCCCATCGCTGAGAAGAGTGATTTCATGGCGCTCACGATCGCGCTTCCGCCGAGCGACTCGAGGGATCCCTTGCGCGCGAGGTCGCGCATCACCTGGTTGAAGGCGAGCATCGTCGCCTGCTTTTCGACGACGAAGTCACGCCCGCTGCCGGCCGGGTCGATCGCCTGGGAGAGCACCATCGTGGAAAAGAGGCGCTCTGAGGGATCCTCGGAGTCGTAGCCGTAGTAGGCAGCGGTGTGGGCGACGAGACGCGTGGCCGCCGCCAGAAAGGTCGTAATATCGACGGCCATCGCCGAGGCCGTGACACCCACGCCGGGCGCCGACGCGACGCCCATGCCGAGCACAGCGGCGAGGGAGCCACCGGAGGCGAACACGCCGCTGACCGCCCCCTCCGCGGCTGCCGTACCCGAGTATGCGAGGCTCAGGCGAGGCTTGACCGCGAGCACCTGGTCGAGGGGCAGAGAGCGGATGTCTCGCAGGCTTGTCACGTCGTGGCCGGCCGCGCGATAAGCCTTGAGGATGCGCGTGCGGCGCACCGAGGCCTCGGATGCGGAGGCAGCGAGCTCGACCAGTCCGAGGGCTGCGGATGACATGGTTCGACTCAGCGCTTCCCCGCCGGGAACCTTGCGCGCAATGGACACTGCTTTGCCCACCGGTGCCAGGGCTGCCGACTTCATCTTCTGCGTGATAGCGCGGGGGCGTTTGTCGCTCAGCTGGGAGGCTTTCCACTGCTGGATTTCGTCCCATTGGGCGGCGTCGGCCTCGCTCATACGTGCACGCAGGTCGTCGTTCACGCGGTTCTCATTCATGCCGGTCTGGTCCATCCTGTCAGCCTACACAGCGAGCAGTCCATCAGCGGCTCAGAGCGCACACGCGCCCTGTTATGCTTGTGATCAGGCAGTCACATTCGGCATCGTTTGAAGGAGATTCCGTGGATTCTCGCTCGTCGCTCATCGACCAGATTAATCTCTTGCACGAGGAGAAGGAACACCAAAAGATCATCGCGCTCATCGAGGGGCAGCCCCCGTCGGCGATGGATTACGAGCTGACGAGTCTGCTGGCGCGCGCCTACATCAACTACGCGCAGCCCTACATGGATTCTTTCCGCGATCACATCACACACGCGATCGAGCTGCTGCGCAGCGTCGAAGCTGAAGGCATGGCGGACCCACGCTGGTACTACCGGATTGGCACGGCCCTGTACTGGCAGGACGAGGAGGAGAGCGCGCTGACGTACCTGGAGCAGTGCGTCGCCATGGATCCGACCAACGAGGACGCGCCGGAAATCATCGCCGAGTGCAAGGCCGCCATTTCGCGCCGCACCATTGTGCGTCCGCTCAACGTGCAACGACTGATCGATTACTTCGACCGCAACGACTTCAACTACAGGGTGGAAGACCAGAGCCTGCACATGGGTATCGGGCGCGGCTACTTCATCTTTTCGATCGCGAACGATGGCACGGACCTGAGCATGTGGGCCGCGATCCCCGAGGACGTGTCGATGGAGCTTCGTCAGCGCCTCATTCAGGCGTGCAATGACTGGAACGGGGCGACCACGTGGCCGAAGGTCTACGTGGCGTCGCTGGACGACGGCCGTCAGCGCCTGTGCGCCGAGCAGTTCGTCACCGCCCGCTACGGGCTCACGGACGCGCAGGTCTCGACCAGCATCGAGCGTTTCGTCGCGTCGGCCGAGGCCTTTTTCAAGGATCAGATCGAACGCATTCCCGCCCTGGGTGGCACCCAGGAGTAGCGCTCGTACGCACGTTTCCCGGCCTCGTCGACAGGGACGAGGCCGGGGCGTGTGATGCGCTCACGCGCGCGGCGCGTAGACGCTGAGGCCTCCGTCGCTCACGGTGCCGGCGAGGGTCCCATCGTCCGCGACACGCACGCTCGGGTGGCCGCCGATGACGCATTCCCACTCCTGGCCTGCGTGGCGCTGACCCACGTAGAGGGTCTTCTCGGCGGCCATCCGGTCGGAGAGGATGACGGCGCAGCCGGAGCCGGGAATCTCCTCGGTACCTTCGCGGGCGAAACCGACCACGTCGGGATCGTCAAAAGCATTGTGCTGCTCGCCGACAGCCGCGCGGGCACGGATCCCCATGAGGATCGGCAGCTCACGCACGGCGGGCAGGTCGTCAGAATCGGGAGAACCGAGGAGGTCACCCCAGAACACGCAGGGAACCCCAGCCTCGTGGAAGAGGATGAGGGCGTAAGCGGCCGCCTTGAACCAGGGGGCAACCGTTGAGGCCAGCGACTGGCCGGGCTGGGTGTCGTGGTTCTCGACGAAAGTGACGGACTTGTCGGGGCGCGAGGACGTCAGAGTGTTCTCCCACAGTCGGGACAGGTCGACGTTGCCGTCCGAAATCGACGCGTCGTGGAGGTGGTAGTGCAGGGGGACGTCGAAGAGCATGACGTTGGGGACCCGCTCCAGGTAGCCCTCGAGCTCGCGTACGTCGCCGCTCCAGTACTCGCCGACAGCCGGCAGCAAGCGCCCCGTCGAGGCGCGCAGGTCTTCGAGCCAGCGAGCGTAGAAGTCCGATCCCACGTGCTTGACGGCGTCCAGACGCAGCGCGTCCACGCCGGTCGTCTCGACGTACCAGCGACCCCAGCGGTCCAGCTCCTCGCTGACGCGGGGATCGGTGACGTGCACATCGCAGCCCATGAGGTAGTCGAAGTTGCCGAACTCAGTGTCGACGGACTCGTTCCAGTGTTTGCCCTCGAAGAGCCACAGGCCGTTGCGCTTCGTGGCTTCATCCCAGTCGATGCCGTGGAAGCACGTCCAGTCCCACGTGAAATCCGAGTACGCGCCCGCGCGCCCCGGGAACGTGAAGCGGGTCCACGCCTCGATCGTCTCGGGCTCGCCGATCGCCTCGTGACGGTTCTGGGGGTTGATCGGGGTGGCTCGCACGGTCTCGGTCGCGTCGGCGCCCATGCGGTGGTTGAGGACGATGTCGGCGCACACGGCGATACCCGCCTCGTGCAGGGCCTCGATAGCGGCCAGATATTCGTCCCTCGTCCCGTACTTCGTGGGCACGGAACCGCGCTGGTCGAACTCGCCCAGGTCGTACAGGTCGTAGACGCCGTAGCCGACGTCGTCGATTCCCTCGTGTCCCTTGTAGGCGGGCGGCAGCCAAATAATGGTGACGCCCAGGTCCGCGATCGCCCGTGCGTGCTGGGCGAGGTAGCGCCAGTGGCTGGCGTCCGCCACCATGTCCCAGGCGAATGCCTGCAGGATCAGGGGGCCCGCCTCGGTCTGGGACGAGGCCAGGGCTGGTTTCGTCGTCTCATTCACCCGCATATGGTGGCAGGTTTTCCCTCTCCCGGGGCTGAAAAAGTAGGAAACAGTGGCCCGTTAAACACTGCGCCGAGGCCTGTGCTTCGTTCGCGGTTAAGCGCATCCCCGGCCCCGGCCTCGTCCCGGCGTCGCTATCGACGGCGCCCCCAGCGCCCCTTCACACCCCCGGCGAGGCTGGAGGCAGCGCTCGAGGCGCCATCGGCGATACCCGAGGCCGCGCTCTTCGCGCCGACCATCACGACCTGTGCTTTGCCCTGCAGACCCTTCTGGATGTTGTCCGCAGTCTCCACTGTCCGCGCCTCGGAGGCCGTGCCACCCAGATGCTGGCTCCACTCGTCGACGCTGAGGCCGGGAGGCGGGATCTCTCGCAGATTGTCCTTGAGGAGGATGGACTGAGACTGGAGCGCCATGAAGGTCAGGCCACTCGAGACGAATCCGCCAATGACGGGGACGACCTTCGAGATCCCCTTCGCGACGGAGTTCTTCGTGATGTTAATACCGATGAGACGCAGGCTGTACTTGACGACCGGGTACCAGGTGATGCTCATGAGAGCGCGTTTGGTCGCATGATTCTGGTAGGCGGTCTTCGCCGCAACGCGCGCGAAAGCCGTGAGAGACTGAGCGGCACCGCCAACCCCCAGCATGACGCCAAAAAACACCGCAAGCACGCCGAGCGTATCATCGTCGGCTTCACGGCCGTCCGGGAGGAGCTCGCCCCAGCCGTACAGGTAGGCGAGCTTTTGCATAATCCTCAGCGCATGCACGTAGTACTGCATCAGGTCCGCGGGGATCGTGCCGAGCATCGCAAATCCTCCGGGGATACCCGCGACGAAGGAGATGGCCGCCGACTTGTTCGTTTCGTAGGAAATCGCCTCGTCCGCGATCCTATCGATCTCGGTGAGAGCGACACCCGCGAGCAGGGGATTCGAGTCGATCGCGCGTTGGATTGCGTCGTCACCCATGTGGAGCTTACTCAGCTCTTGACGCAGGAACTCGTCGCGGTTGATGCGCACGCCCCGAACACGCACGACCTTTGAGAGGAACTCAAGCGCCCGCCGTTCCGCCTCGGACTGTTGCCCGGCGGCGACCCCGATCGGATCGCCGCTGTGGGCACGGGCCTTCATCGTGTCGGGCATCGAGATCCTCCTCGTCTGACGGCATGCTGACAGCGCACGCACGTGGAACCACTCTAGCCGGAGGCCTCCGCTCGGCGCAGGGGTCGAGGCCGGGGCTGGGTTCCGCTGCCACGCACACCCAGCCCCGGCCTCGTCTCCGAGATGCTACTTATTCCAACCGAAGAGACCCTTGACGCCGCTGGTGACACCCGACGCTGCACTCACCACGCCAACCGCGGCGATCCCAACTCTCCCTTGGAAAGCCGCATCGACAGCACCCACGATGCTCTGTTCCTGTTCGACAGAGTTCGCTGCCGTGATGACCCGCTTCCACATCTCATTATCAATACCGGGAGGAGGAAGCTCGCGCAGGTGTTTCTTCAGTCGAGATGACTGCGACTGAAGCGACATAAAAGTCAAGCCACTCGATACAACACCACCAATAACGGGGAGCACCTTTGAGAATCCCTGAGTGAAGGCTTGGCGGTGTCAATGGGTGGTAGCAATGAGTTTGTTGAATGCTTCTGTTGGGGTGCGGTAGCCGAGGGTGGCTCTGGGGCAGTTGTTGAGCTCGTAGGCGATGGCGTCGAGGTAGGGCTGGTGGCTGGTGATGGGGGTTCCTT
>USPB01000012.1 GCA_900556405.1 uncultured Actinomyces sp. | reverse complement strand
GCTTGATGGACAGCTCGCGAGAGAGGATGACACCCTCGGTCTTGTAGCCGATGTCGAGGAGGACCTCGTCGTGGTCGACCTTGACGACAGTGCCCTCGACGATGTCACCATCGTTGAAGTACTTGATGGTCTCGTCGATGGCTGCGATCAGGTCTGCTTCCGAACCAATGTCGTTGATAGCGACCTGCGGCGTGTTGGTGGTCATGTAGTAGTTTCTCCGAAACGGACTGGATAGTAGATGGACAGTTCCAGCGCCTGAAGACTGTTGCGGATGCACCTGTCCCCAGACACTGGGGTTTAGTTTAGCAGCCTTTGACGGGCAAATGTGACGAATTTGGCGACACTTTCCGTGGCGTGCGTCGCGTCGTCTGAACCGTCAGTGCGCCGCGAGCTGCCACGACGCGCCGATCCCAATAGCGACATCGAGCGGCACGGAAAGCTCGACGGGGGTGGCCATCTTGTCTCGGACGATGTTCTCGACGTGGGCTGCCTCGCCAGGAGCGACTTCGAGGAGCAATTCGTCGTGAATCTGGACGAGGATCCGCGACGCGAGTCCCGCCTCGGCCAGTGCGGCCGCAACGTTCATCATCGCGATCTTCACGATGTCTGCCGCGCTGCCTTGAATGGGTGCATTCAGGGCGGCACGCTCAGCCATCTCACGACGCTGGCGGTTCGAGGAGCGCAGGTCGGGCAGGTAGCGGCGTCGACCAAACATGGTCTGGGTGTATCCGTCAGCTCGCGCCTGCGCAACGAGTCCTTCAAGGTAGTCGCGGACTTTCCCGAAGCGTTCGAAGTAGCGATCACGCAGGGCGGCGGCCTCGGGCACGGGAATACCGAGCTGGGCGGCGAGGCCGTAGGAGGATAGACCGTAGGCCAGTCCGTACGAGGTGGCCTTGATACGCGAGCGTTCCTCGCCTGTCACCTCGGCGACTGGAGTGCCGAACACCATCGACGCCATGGTCCGATGCAGGTCCTCACCGGAGTTGAACGCCTCAATGAGCGCCTCATCTCCGGACAGGTGCGCCATCAGGCGCATTTCGATCTGCGAGTAGTCCGCGCTCATCAGCGACTCAAAGCCCTCACCCGCAACAAAGGCGCCACGGATACGCATACCGTCGGCGCTGCGCGCGGGGATGTTCTGCAGGTTCGGGTCAGAGGACGCCAGACGACCCGTGGCCGCCGCAACCTGAGAGAACGTCGTGTGGATGCGTCCATCCGAGGCGACAGTAGTGGACAGGGAGTCCACCATCTGCTTGAGCTTGATGCGGTCGCGGTGGGTCAGCAGGAACCCAAGGAACTGATGCCCCGCTCCCCCTTCATCCGCCGTCTTCGCGTGCAAATCAGCCAAGGCCTCGGCGTTCGTCGTGTACCCGGTCTTCGTCTTCTTCGTCTTGGGCAGACCGAAGTGATCGAAGAGTAGCTCCTGGAGCTGCTTGGGGCTCGATAGGTTGACCTCGCGTCCCGCCGCGGCCCACGCTCCCTCGCGCGCGGCATCGACTGCCTTACCGAGCTCGTCGGAGAGCCCATCGAGCACGGACGTGTCTGCGGCAATGCCGATGTCTTCCATCTGACCGAGCAAGACCGACAGGGGCATCTCCATGTCGGTGAGAAGAGAGGCTTCGGAGCTTTCCTCCAGACGCGAGCGCAGAGTGGAGGCGAGCGGATGCAGGTGGGCGGCCAACTTCCCAGCGCGCACCTGGGCCGCGCTCGGGCCAGCTCCCATGTCGCCGAGATCGAAGAGAGCCTCAGAGTCACCTTTCTCTTCCTCGATCACGACGCCAAGGACACGCGACAGAACATCTTCGAGCTTGTGGGAGCGTTGGTCGGGGTGCGCGAGGTAGGCGGCCAGCATGGTGTCGAACTCGACAGGGCCGAGAGTCCAGCCGCGCGACGCAAGCGCATGGCGCGCCCCCTTCGCATCATGCACGATCAGGGACGAGGCCGTGGCAAGAACATCACCAAGCGCTTCCTCCTGCTTGGGGCTGAGCTCGGCAGGATCGATGACGAGCGCGTTGCTGCCGGATGCTAGGACGATGCGGGTGATATCCCCACGCACGGGCCGCAAGTCGCCTTCGACGAGAAGAGCGAGACTGGAGCGACTGCCCGCCCATTGCGCGATATCGCTCGCGGCATCGGCAACCATCACCTTGATCTCGACGTCGGCAGCGGGTTCGCTAGTCTCGTCGACGGGGCCCTCCCCCATGCCGATACCTGCGACCTCACGCACTTTGGTGCGCAGGCGTCCAAACTCAAGAGAGTCGAAGAGACGGTCGACGGCGGCGATATCCGTGGGACGACGCGCGAGATCGCTCAGCGACACCTCAAGGTCCATGTCGGTGAGCAGACGATTGAGACGACGATTGCGCGTCACGTCGTCCATGTGTTCACGCAGTGCGGCGCCGCGCTTTCCACCGATCTCATCGGCACGCGCCAGCAGGTTGTCGAGACCGTCAAACTTGTTGATCCACTGCGCGGCGGTCTTCGGTCCCACACCTGGCACGCCAGGCAGGTTATCCGACGTCTCCCCCACGATTGCAGCGATCTCGGGGTAACGATGCGGCGGTACGCCGTACTTGTCTTCGACTGCCTGCGGAGTCATACGGCGCAGATCACCAGGCCCCGTGCCGGGATAGAGCACGGTCACGTTGTCGGTCACCGTCTGGAACGAGTCACGATCGCCGGACACCACCAGAACAGTCGATCCCTCGTGACCTGCGCGATACGCGAGAGTCGCAAGGATATCGTCGGCCTCAAAACCCTCACGGGACAGAGACACGATACCCATCGCATCAAGCACCTCGCGGATGAGCTCCACCTGTCCCTTAAATTCTTCGGGCGTCGCGTCGCGCGTGCCCTTGTACTCCGGGTACTCCTCAGTACGGAATGAGTGCCTCGACACATCGAAAGCGACCGCGATATGCGTCGGCTGCTCGGTCTCCAACAGGCGCGTCAGCATTGAAACGAAGCCATAAACCGCGTTCGTGTGCTGGCCTGTGGCCGTCACGAAGTTATCCGGCGGGAGCGCATAGAAGGCGCGAAACGCCATGGAATGGCCATCAATAATCAGCACAGTGTCACTCACACATGCCACCCTAGATGCCATGACACACGATCACCAGACGAAACACACGCAGTCTTCCTCACCCGATCCCCTCGCCCGCGGTGGCTGGGTCGGGGCACACTGGCCCGGAACCCTCATGGAAGCCACCGGCATGGAGGTTGTCGAGCACAGTGCTGTGCGCACCGTCATCTCGATGCCGATCGACGGAAACCGCCAGAGCGCTGGCATTCTGCACGGAGGTGCTTCCGCGGCACTCGCCGAGACGGCTGCGTCCTTCGCAGCCCAGATTCATGCGCGCGAGACAAACCCAGGCAAGCAAGCCTACGCCGTCGGCACCGAACTCAACGCTTCGCATATCAGCGCTGGACGGGAAGGGATCATCACCGCGACCGCAACCGCCGTCCACCTGGGGCGCTCGTCGACCGTCCACACTGTGGAGATCAGGGACGAGGCCGACCGCCTTATCTCAGTCGCGCGCGTCACTAACCGAATCCTCGTGCGCTCTAGCCACGACTGAGGGCCAAGAAACAGCAATGGGGAGGGTCGTGACCCTCCCCATTCGCATGCGCGATTCTCAGTCGTCAACCTGGTTGATGACCGCGTCAGCGACCTCACGCATCGACAGACGACGATCCATCGACGTCTTCTGGATCCAGCGGAAGGCCTCAGGCTCGCTCATTCCCATGTTCTTCATCAGCAGGCCCTTGGCGCGGTCAACGCGCTTACGAGTCTCGAAGCGATCAGACAGATCGGCGATTTGGTCCTCCAGCGACTCGATCTCAGCGTGACGCGACAGTGCAATCTCAACGGCGGGAATCAGGTCGGCCGGGCTAAACGGCTTCACGACGTAAGCCATCGCACCGGCGTCTCGCGCGCGCTCGACAAGCTCCGTCTGCGAGAAGGCGGTGAGCATGACGACGGCGCACGACAGTTCCTGCAAGATCTTTTCCGCTGCGGTGATGCCATCCATCTTCGGCATCTTGACATCCATCACACACAGATCGGGTTCGAGCTCGAGTGCCAGCTCGACAGCTTCCTCACCGTCTGCGGCCTCGCCGACGACCTCGAACCCCGCCTGGGTGAGCGTCTCAACGATATCGAGACGAATCAACCCCTCGTCTTCTGCGACGAGGACGCGACGCGGTTCAGCCTGCTCTTCACTCATTGTCATATTCCTCAGTTTGATCGGTTTGCTCAGCTGCTCTATTGTGGGTCTCGCACACGCGAAGCCCCGATAGCCCAACTGGCAGAGGCGGTCGGCTCAAACCCGGCTTGTTGTGGGTTCGAATCCCACTCGGGGTACCGCCAGTGGAGTACGTGCTCCTAATGGTACCGGCATTTCAGCGCATATGCGACGTGCGCACCACAATTGATACATCAAAACCGCAGACGGAGAAGGGGCCGACAAGCAATGCTTGTCGGCCCCTGTCGACTCAGGCCACGACGCTCAGTTCGAGACCGAGATACTCGGCAGCCGCGCCCCTGCGGGCCGGCTCGTCAAGATCGGCGATAGCCTGCTTGACCCTCGAATCGTGGAAGTCAGCAAACCAGGGCTCAACGGCGCGCGAGAGCTGGCCGACCTCCAGGTTGTTGGCCACACGGCCAAACAGAGTATCGTGGACCGACACGGTCCGGATGTTCGTATTCATTTTTCTTCCTCCATCTTCTTCTCTTCGGGCGCCCCAGAAAACATGCTTTGATCGCACAGGCATTTCTGAGCACGCCGAGCAGCACTTTGCTGCATGTGCCGCGCCGTCGTTGGTGCGGCGTCCACGTGTCTCAACGTGTATCCGAGTACTTTATTCCACGAATCCCGTTTTGTCCACGTGACGAAACAAAAACAGTGGGGGCCCTGGCTCATCGCCAGGGCCCCCACTACTCACGCATCTCACGCGTGGCGCAGACCGCCAATCGCATAGTCGGCTTCATCTCCGACTTCGTGGATACGCAGCATGTTCGAGGAGCCAGCGATGCCCGGCGGCATACCGGCAACGATCACGAGCTGATCACCGATGTCCGCCAGGTGCGAGGACTGCACGACCTGATCAAGTTGCCACACCATGTCGTCCGTGTGTTGTACCTCGGGAACACGGTAGGTCTGAATACCCCAGGAAAGCGCGAGGCGGCGACGCGTCGACTCGAGCGGCGTGAACGCCAGCATCGGGATCGGACGGCGCATGCGCGAGAGCAGACGCGCCGACGTGCCGGACTGGCTAAACGTCACCAGGTAACGGGCATCCAGGTGCTCGGCGATACGAGCGGCAGCTTCGCAGATAACACCCGCACGATCAGCGTAGAAACCGGGGATCGAGGCGATGCGCTCACCACCGTTTTCTTCCGTCGACTCGATGATGGCGGCCATCGTACGGACGGTCTCAATCGGGAAGGCACCGACCGACGTCTCACCGGACAGCATGACCGCATCGGCGCCATCAAGGATGGCATTCGCGCAGTCGGAGGCCTCGGCACGCGTGGGGCGCGGGTTCTTGATCATCGAGTCCATGACCTGCGTCGCGACGATAACCGGCTTGGCGGCGATACGAGCAAGCTCAATCGCGCGCTTCTGAACCAGCGGCACGGCTTCCAGGGGCATCTCAACACCGAGGTCACCGCGTGCGACCATGATGCCGTCAAATGCCTCGACGATCTCTTCCAGCGCCTCAACGGCCTGCGGCTTTTCAATCTTGGCGATGACCGGAATGCGCTTGCCCATCTCGTCCATGATCTCGTGGACGTCCTTGATGTCCTGCGCGGAACGCACGAAGGACAGCGCGATGAAGTCAGCATCCTGCTCAATGCCCCAGCGCAGGTCTTCCTTGTCCTTTTCGGACAGTGCGGGGACGGACACGGCGACGCCAGGAAGGTTCAGGCCCTTATGGTCCGACACCATGCCGGGAACCTCAACGCGGGTGACGACGTCAGTATCCGTCACCTCGACGACGCGGACCGCGACGTTGCCGTCGTCGATCAGCAGGCGGTCACCGGGAGCACAGTCGCCGGGCAGCCCCTTGAAGGTCGTCCCGACGAGTTCCTTCGTGCCGGGAACATCACGGGTGGTGATGGTGAACGTGTCACCGATCTTGAGCTCCTGGGGGCCATCCTGGAAGGTTTCCAGGCGGATCTTGGGGCCCTGGAGGTCAACCAGGACAGCGACCGCGCGACCGGACGTCGCAGACGCCTTCCTCACGCGCTCAATAACGGCCTCGTGTTCCTCAGCCTTTCCATGCGACCGGTTAATACGCGCGACATCCATGCCGGCGTCCACCAGCGCTTGGAGCTGCTCAGGAGAATCAGTAGCAGGTCCAATAGTGCAGACAATCTTAGCTCGACGCATAGATAAGAGTTTACCGCCCAATCACAGCTGGAACGAGGAGGATCCCCTCCGGGTCGACGTGATCATTCCCATGAATCCGCCTGAGGTAGAACCTCAGCGCGGAGAAAAACGACCAAGATCGGGATCAGAACGACTCGAGAGTGCTCTCGTCGGCGGACTCTTCCTCACTCACGCCAGCACCAACAATATCGTCAGCGTCACTGTCTTCGGGGGCAGCCTGGTCCTCCGCTTGCTCGTCATCCGCCGCGGATTCGCCGTCGTGCGGATCGACGGTCGTCGAGCGTCCCAGCCGATCAGCGACGACGAACACAAGCACACCGAGCGCGAACACGAGCAGGGACGTCCACACGTTGAGGCGCAGACCAAGAACTCTGTGCGCATCATCGATGCGCAGCATTTCGATCCAGCTGCGTCCCGCTGTGTACGCCATCAGGTACAGACCGAACACCTGGCCACCAGCGAAGCGGTGACGACGATCGAGCCACACGATAAAAGCGGCTGCGGCAAGGTTCCACAGGCACTCGTAGAGGAACGTCGGGTGGAACAAAGTGCCTGCCGGATACCCGGCGGGCATGTGGGCCACGTCGATCTGAAGTCCCCACGGCATTGTTGTCGGAGCGCCGAAGAGCTCTTGGTTAAACCAGTTTCCCCACCGCCCGATGGCCTGCGCAACGAGCAGCGCCGGAGCCAAAGAATCAGCAATCGGGCCGAAGCGCACGCCCGCACGCTTGACGGCAATAAATGCACCCAGCGCACCGAAGGCGACGCCACCCCAAATACCGAGGCCACCGCGCCAAATCTGGAAGGCAAGCATCGGATTACCACCCGGGCCAAAGTAGGCATCCGGGGACGTGACGACGTGATAAATCCGCGCACCCACAACTCCGAGCGGAATCGCCCAGAGGGCCACGTCGTAGAGCGTGTCAGGATTTCCTCCGCGAGCACGGTAACGGCGAGCGGTCCACCAGACGCCGATGACCATGCCGATGGCAATGATGATGCCGTAGGCGCGCAGCGGGATCGGGCCGAGGTGCCAGACACCCTGCGAAGGCGATGGGATGCCGACAGCGACGAGGGTCTTCACGCGCGGGCCCCGCTGACGCCGGCCTTCAGTTCGGTGGCAAGCTCACCCAGAGCCTTCAGACCACGGTCGATCGAGTCGTCGAAGAGCGTCTTCACCAGCGCGGAACCGACGATAACTCCGTCCGCATATGCGCCGATCTCGCGGGCCTGCGCGCCATTGGATACGCCCAGGCCCACGCACACGCGCTCGGCACCAGCGGCGCGAGTACGCGCGACAACGTCAGCGACATGCGCGCCAACAGCCGCACGCGCGCCCGTGACGCCCATCGACGAGGCCGCGTACACCCAGCCACGCGAGTGCGCGGCGATCAACTTGAGGCGGTGCTCGGGAGAGGAGGGGGCGCTCAGGTAGATGCGTTCCAGGTCGTACTTATCCGACGCGGCCTCCCACTGTGCGCCCTCTTCGGGCGGCAGGTCAGGGGTAATGAGGCCGGAACCGCCCACGGCAGCAAAATCCTTTGCGAAACGCTCAACGCCCCACCACTCAACCGGATTCCAGTAGGTCATCGAGCAGGTCGAAATTCCGTACGAGGTCAGCTCGTCCACCGCGTGGAAGAGATCCTCGAGGTGGGTACCACGCTCGAGAGCAGCGACGGTCGCTCGCTGGATCGTCGGGCCATCCATTCCGGGATCCGAGTAGGGGAAGCCGAGTTCGATGACGTCAACGCCGCAATCCGCCAGTACTTTGCCCGCGCGAATCGAATCCTCGACAGACGGGAAGCCGACGGGAAGATAGCCGATGAGAGCCGCGTCGCCACGCTGACGGGCAGCATCAATGGCAACGGCTGAATGGGGTGCACGCGTCATGTCACTTCTCCTCGTTTTGATCCAGGACGGCGACGCCCGACGGCCCGGCACTGGGGTCGATGACCTGCAGCTTCGCTTGTCCGTAGCCGAACCACCGCGATGCGGTATCCACGTCCTTGTCGCCGCGCCCAGACACGGTCACGATGGCGATTGGCTCCTCCCCCGGTTCAAATGGGCCTTCCGCTTCGGCCTTGGCCAACGCCCACTTGCGGACGCCAGCCAGGGCATGGGAGGACTCGATGGCGGGAATGATGCCCTCGGTGCGGGACAGATGCAGGAACGCCTCCATCGCCTCGGCATCAGAAATCGGCATGTACGAGGCGCGCCCCGTCCGCGCCAACCACGCGTGCTCCGGGCCGACACCCGGGTAGTCGAGGCCGGCGGAAATCGAGTGCGAGGCCTTCGTCTGGCCGTCACGCTCCTGGAGGACGAACGTACGCGCGCCGTGAAGCACGCCCACCTCGTCGGCCGTGATAGAAGCGGCATGACGCCCCGTTTCAAAACCATCGCCCGCAGCCTCGCAGCCAAGGAGGTCGACACTCGGATCATCGATGAACGCGGTGAACGAGCCAATGGCGTTGGAGCCACCACCCACGCAAGCGACCACCACGTCGGGCAGGCGTCCCTCAGCAGCGAGCAGCTGAGCACGCGCCTCATCGCCAATGACACGCTGGAGATCGCGCACGAGTTCAGGGAACGGGTGCGGACCCGCGGCGGTACCGAAGATGTAGTTGGTCGTCTCAACGTTGGTCACCCAGTCACGGAAAGCCTCGTTGATCGCATCCTTGAGGGTCGCCGAACCCGCAGTCACAGCGATGACCTCGGCACCCAGCATCTGCATGCGTGCGACGTTCAGGGCCTGGCGCTCCGTGTCCTCGCGGCCCATGTAGATCGTGCAATCCAGGCCAAGAAGCGCCGCGGCCGTCGCCGTGGCCACGCCGTGCTGTCCCGCGCCGGTCTCCGCAATGACACGAGTCTTTCCCAGCTCCTTGGTGAGCAACGCCTGCCCCAGCACGTTGTTAATCTTGTGCGACCCCGTATGGTTCAGGTCCTCGCGCTTGAGGAAGACACGCACGCCACCCAAGTCGGCAGCAAAACGGGGAGCCTCCGTCAACAAGGAGGGACGTCCCGCGTAGTTCAGGAACAGATCGCGCAGGCGGCGCTGGAACGACCGGTCACGCCACAGGCGCTTCCACGCGGCTTCAACCTCTTCGAGGGGTCCCATGAGGGACTCGGCGACGAAGCGGCCGCCAAAATCACCGAAGTACGGTCCCTCCACAAAGTTATCGGATGCCATCACTGTCCTTCCTGACGCGCCGCAGCGACGCGAGCCTTACGATCCGTCCGCAGCGCGGGATGCTGTCCAGCGCTCACCATGTCCTGAATGCTCGCCATCGGATCGCCCGACGTCACGAGTGCCTCACCAACGAGAACCGCATCTGCACCCCACTTGGCGTATTCAAAGACGTCGTGGGCACTGGCGACGCCAGACTCGGCGACAGCAACAACGTCCTGGGGGATCACGTCAATGACCTGCTCAACGGTCGAGCGGTCGACCTCCAGCGTCTTCAGATTGCGCGCGTTCACACCGATGATCGAGGCGCCTGCCTCCATCGCACGGAGGGCTTCAAGACGCGAGTGCGTCTCCACCAGGGCTTCCATGCCCAGCGAGCGGGTACGCTCCAGCAGGGACACGAGCACGTTCTGTTCAAGCGCCGCAACGATCAGGAGCACGAGATCAGCGCCGTGAGCACGCGCCTCGTGAATCTGGTAGGGCGTCACGATGAAGTCCTTGCGAAGAATCGGAATGTCGACGGCTGCGCGTACCGCATCAAGATCGGCGAGCGAACCGTGAAAGCGACGCTGCTCAGTGAGCACCGAAATGACCGAGGCTCCCCCGGCCTCGTACGTTGAGGCGAGCGCAGCCGGATCCGGGATCGCCGCCAGCGCGCCCTTCGACGGCGACGAGCGCTTCACCTCGGAGATGATCTTGACGGCGCCGTCGCGGCCCCGCAGAGCGCCAAGCACATCCTTCGCCTCCGGAACCTGAGTCTCCATCTCCTTGATCCGAGCCAAAGGGACGCGGTCTTCACGCTCCTTCAGGTCCTGCCGGACCCCGGCGATAATGTCATCGAGAACGCTCACGACGCTCCCCTTTCAGGCAGAAACGATCATTCCTCACCTAGGCTAGCGAAAAATGGCCGACGGCGGGTGAGGCATCCCGCAGGGCGGGTCAGGACAGGGGGACCAGGGTCGATGCCCGCACGACGGACTCGACTGCGGCAGCGGCCTTGTTACGGGACTCCTCGTACTCAAGCGCCGGGACCGAATCGGCAACGAGTCCCGCACCCGCCTGCACCGAGGCAACGCCATCCTTCAGCGATGCCGTACGAATAGCGATCGCCAAATCAGCATCCCCCGACAGGTCGAAGTAGCCGACGACGCCACCGTACACGCCTCGCGCAGCGGGCTCGAAGTCATCGATCAGCTGGATGGCACGAGGCTTGGGCGCACCCGACAGGGTACCCGCGGGGAACGTCGCAACCAGGGCATCAAGAGCGTCAGCATCCGGGCGCAGCACACCCGTTACCGTGGACGAAATGTGCTGGATGTGCGAGAAACGCTTCAGCTCCATAAGAGTCGAGACCTCAACCGACGCGGGATCACACACCTTCGACAGATCATTGCGAGCCAGGTCGACGAGCATCACGTGCTCCGACAGTTCCTTGGGGTCCTCGAGCAGCTCAGCTGCCAGTCGGTGGTCCTCGGCAGAATCCGCACCGCGGGGACGCGAGCCGGCGATCGGATACGTCCAGACGCGGCGTTGCTCACTCTTGACGAGGGTCTCCGGAGACGAACCGACAACCTCGAAATGGCCTCCCTTGTCATCGGGTAGGTCCAGGAAATACATGTAGGGCGACGGATTGACCGTACGCAAGACGCGGTAGACGTCGATACCACTGGCCGACGTCGACACATCAAGGCGCTGCGATACCACGATCTGGAACGCATCACCGTCTTCAATGGCGCGCTTGGCTGCATGGACGGAAGACTCGAAATCAGCACGGGTCGTCCGTTGACGTACCTGAGGCGGCGTCGCGTCGCTGGTACCCAGGACCGCCGGTGCAATCGGGGTTGCGAGCTGTTGCGTCATCGCATCGAGACGCTCAATCGCACGGTCGTACGCACCGTCAACGCCATCCGCTGAACCGTTGAGGTTCCAGGCGATCGCCATCAGGTACACCGAGCCCGTCGCATGGTCGAGAGCCGCTACCTCCGTCGCCAACACGAGCGTCGCGTCCGGAATATCCGACTCCTTCGGGGCTGTCGCGGCGAGCGTCGGCTCCCACTCAGGAATGATGCCCCAACCGAGAGATCCAACGAGAGCGCCCGTCAGCGGAGGCAAGCCTTGAATCGCCGGCGCAGCGAGCTCCTCGAGAGCGGAGTGAACGACCTCCAGGAACGTCCCCTCCTCACGAGCACCTTCCGGATGGGAACCGATCCATTGCGCGTGGCCGTCGCGCGCGACGATGGCGCCGGCACTCGACGCTCCCACAAAAGACCAGCGGCCCCACGAACCACCGTGCTCCGCGGACTCAAGAATGAAGCTGCCGTAGTTGCCATGGGCGAGCTGCCGGTAGACGCCCACCGCACTCAGCTCATCAGCGAGCACTCGCCGAACGACGGGGATCACGCGCCGTGAGGCTGCAAGATCGACAAAGACGTCGCGCGGGGGCCAGGTCTGGCCCCATTCGAGGCTCACAGGCTCACACTGATACGAAGGCGTCGAAATACTCACCGGTCCATTGTCCCATCCGGAAGCTGACTCGTCCCAGTGGGGTCCACAATGAGACCGAACAATAGTGCTACAGCCAGTCCGGAACGACACCCCAAGCAATCGCAGCCATCAGCGCAGATCCGATCATCCAAGGCCCCATCGGCACACGTGACTTCGTCCCCGCCGAGCCGATCACGATTTTCCAGAGCGCAGCAAACCCGGCCAACACAAACGACAAAGCCAAGGAGGAGACCGCAGCCTCTATCCCGACGGATCCTGCCATCGCACCCAAAACGGGTGCGAGCTTCACATCTCCCCCACCCATACCGCCGGGCAGACGGTTGAGCAGTGCGATCGGAATCGTCCAGATGAGAGCACCAGCAACGCATCCGATGAGGCGCTGCTGCCACAGGGGCGAAATGACGACGCCGACGACAACGCCCACCGTCACGCCGATAGCCATCGCCACTGTATACGCGTTGGGCAGACGATGAGTCTGAGCGTCAACGTAGGCGCTCAGCGCCCCGATCATCGCAACCGTCATGACCGAGGGCATGCCGGGACGCATCTGCGCCGCCACGAATAGGATCGCCCCAACGATCGCAGAACTCCACACAATCGCGTTGCGCGTCAGCGGGGTACGAGTCGCTTCAATAAAATACCGCCGCTGGATCTTCCACCCGGACCTCCACAGCCACACCAGCACAATGATCCACGTGAGGAATCCCGAGACGAGCGACAGATTCGCACTGACGCGCTGGGGAAGCCAACCGACGATCACGACGCCCGGCCTTCCTGTGAGCGCCGTTCCAGCTCTTCCTCGAGAGCCCCGCGCATCACGTCGATATCGGGGCTGCGCCCGGTCATCAGCTGGACCTGTGCACCTGCCTGGTAGACCAGCATATCCGTGCCCTCAGCAACAATGCCGCCGCCTGCCTCATAGGCGGCGCGCAACGCCGTATGACGCGGGGAATAGACAACATCGAGCAGGACCTGCCCATCGCGCACATCGAGACACTGCGCGAGCGGATCCGCAACACCAGCGGGCAGGGTTGAGATGATGAGGTCAGCCTCGCGCGCCGCCTTCGACACGGCCTCGACGTCCGACCACAGAACCTGTTCGATGGCCACACCCAGACGCGAGGCAGCAGCAACAACCGATCCGGGACCGCCGAAGCGGCGCGCAGCGACAGTTGACGTCGTCATCCCCAGCTCGCCAAGCGCGGCGAGGGCAGACGAAGCCGTGGCGCGGGCACCGAGGATCAGAGCACTCGACGGAAGCGAACGCCCCGCGATCGAACATGCGCGGCGGACAGCCGACGCAATACCCGTCACGTCGGTATTGAAACCCGCAAGAACGCCCGAGGAGGGAACAACCGTATTGACCGCGCCAACCGCACTCGCTAACGGATCAATCGCATCCAGGAGCGGCATCACCGCCTGTTTGCAGGGCATTGTCACCGACAAGCCCGCGCAGTCAGCACCCAGGCCACCAACGAAACCGGGAACTGACTCGCGGTCTTGCTCAAGCCGACGGTACTCCCACCCCTCGATGCCGAGCTGCGCCCATGCCGCGCGGTGAATGACCGGCGACAGAGAATGCTCGATCGGCGAGCCGATCACGGCGGCCCACGTCATGATGCCGTGCAGACCTTCGGATTCGCAGCGCAGTACGCCTTGAACTGCTCGCGGTTCTTCTCCTGTTCTTCCAGAGTCGAGGCGAACAGGGTCTCGCCCGTATCCAGGTTGACAGTCACGAAGTACAGCCATGTACCGTCGGCCGGGTTCAGCACGGCCTTGATGGCCTTTTCGCTCGGCTGACCAATCGGAGTAGGTGGCAGTCCCGGGTGCAGGCGCGTGTTATACGGGTTGTCATTATCGAGATCCGCCTGATCGGGCACACCGCTGGTCTTCCCAACGCCATACAGGACCGTCGAGTCCATGCCCAGGAAGCCCTTTGTTTCACCGTTTGTATCCGCCAGACGGTTATCGATGACGCGGGCGACCATCGGCATATACCTGTCGATGTTCATCTCACCATCAACAATAGACGCCTTGATGAGGACGGTTTCGCGGTCTGCTGGAGCAACACCCAGACGGTCGAGTTCATCGATCGTGCCCTTGACCATGCGCGCGATAAGGGTGGTCGGCGTGTCTGTTTCGCCAACCTCATAGGAGCCGGGAAGGAGCCATCCTTCGGCGTTACCGCCGGCCTCAGAGGGCAGACCGATAGCCTCGGTATCGGCCAATGCCGCATCGACGTCGGCCTCGGAAACGCCCATGATATCGATGATGCGTTGCTTTACTTCCGACAGCTTCTGGCCCGAACCGATAGTCACGGTCGAGTCCACACGATTCGTCTCGTCTAGCAAAGCGGCGAGCGCCCCGGACGCGCTCATCTGTTGCTTCAAACGGTACGTACCAGGGCGAATCGACATTGCCGCCGACGTCTTCTCGAACTGGCGTACGAAGGCACCCACGGACTTCACGACGCCCGCTTCCACCAGGGTCTGGCCGATCGCACGGCCCGAAGCCTCCTCGTCAATGGTCACCTCAACCGAGCCAGAACCGGGGCCCGGATAGTCATCCGACGAGGTTGTCGATGAGTTGAAGAGCTGATCGTAGGCAACGTAGCTTGCACCGGCAACTAAGCCGAGTACGAGAACAATGATGAAGAACGAACGAATGCGACGACGACGCTTGCGTTTACGGGCGGCGCGGCGTTCGCTGGCAAGCCTGCGCGAGCGCATACCTGTCGTTTCAGACGCGGTCTCAGCGACAGTTGCAACGCTGCTTGCACGGGGGGTCGAAGCGGACACTCGCGGTGCCGCACCGCTGTCAGTCACCTCGTCGAAAGACGGTAGCGGCGCCGGGCGCCCACGACGACTCGCGCCACGCGCAGGTGCAGCCGCTGTGCCGACCGAGGCCGGGGCCACCGCAGGTGCAGCCTCTGTGTCGGCCGAGGCCGGGGCCGCCGCAGGCGTGCCGTGAAGCGGGGTCGACACGGAGTCCTGCGGGGACTCGACGCTGGAGTTATCACGTGGAGCGTCGGAGTAGACCTTGGGTTCGCCGGAGTGAATCTCACGGCGAGAACGGAAGGGGTAAGGGGGAGGCGTACTCACGTGTGTACTCCTTCGTTGGGTTCGAGGATGATCTCCTCACCGGGAGCTCGACCGCCCATGCGTTCAAGCTCGAGCGCCTGCTCCAAGATGATCTGGGCGGCCACCTGGTCGATGACACTGCGATGGTCGATTTCCGGGATGCCGGAGGCGCGCAGCCTCGCATGCGCCTGGTTGGACGTCATGCGCTCATCGACCATCGCGACCCGAACACCGGGAACAAGCTTCTTGATGCGGCGCGCATACTTGCGCGCTCCCTTCGCAGAAACGCCCTCTCCCCCGCGCAGATGACGGGGCAGCCCAACGATCACTTCGATCGCCTCATGACGACGGACAATGTCGGCGAGGCGATCGAGATCAGACAGGTCAGGGGCCCTGTGCAAGGTTTCGACGGGCATCGTGAGAATACCGTCAGGGTCGCACCGGCTGACGCCGACACGCACGGTGCCGACGTCCACGCCGATGCGAATACCCCGACGAATGCTCACAGAGCCTCGATTTCCTTGCGGATCGCATCGATCGCGTCCGCGATGCCCTCGGGCTTCGTGCCGCCACCCTGAGCGATGTCATCGCGGCCACCGCCGCCACCGCCCATGTACTTGCCAACGGCGCGAACGAGGGCGCCTGCCTTCACGGAGTGCTCACGCGCGGCCTCGTTCGTCGCAACAACGAGCGAGGGCTTACCGCCAACGAGACCACCAAGGGCAACGACGACGCCGCGCTCATGACCGAGGCGGTCGCGGACGTCGAGCGCAAGGGTACGCAGGGCGTCGGCCGACGGCATGTCGCCAACGGCGGCAGCCACGACGCTGACGGCGCCAATAGCCGAGGCGGAAGCCGCAAGATCGGCACCGCGGCTGAGAGCCTGAGCGGTGCGCATCTTCTCCAGTTCCTTCTCGGACTCGCGCAGCTTGGACAGAAGGGACTCAATGCGATCGGGCAGCTCATCCGCACGACCACCAACGAGCTGAGACAGCTGGGCAACGAGCGCGTGCTCCTTGGCCTGGAACTCGTATGCACCGTCGCCGACGAGCGCGTCGATACGGCGCACGCCGGACCCAACGGAGCCTTCGCTGAGCACCGTAATACGACCGATGTGTCCAGTCGTCGGCACGTGGGTGCCACCGCACAACTCACGGTCGAAGCCATCGCCAATCGTGACGACGCGGACCTCCGATCCGTACTTTTCGCCGAACAGCGCGATGGCGCCGGCGGCCTTTGCCTCGTCGAGGCTCATCACCTCGGTCGTCACGGCCAGATCCTGGGCGAGCTTCTCGTTGACGAGCGCCTCAATATCATTGATCTGAGAGCCGTCAAGCGCCGCACCGTGACGGAAGTCGAAGCGCAGTCGCGACGGCGAGTTCTCCGAACCGGCCTGCGTCGCATCCTTCGACACGACGTTGCGCAGGCCCGCGTACACCATGTGCGTGGCAGTGTGGGCACGAGCAATCGCCAGACGGCGCTCGCCATCAATCTCGGCGTATGCCTTCTCGCCCACCGTCATGCCACCCTCGGTGAGAGTGCCGCGGTGAACGCTCAGGCCACGGATCGGTGCCTGCACATCGTGAACCTCAACAACGCCACCGCCAGCGAGACGGATCGTACCGTGGTCGGCCAGCTGGCCACCCATTTCAGCGTAGAAGGGCGTGCGATCAAGGATCACCTCGACCTCGGCGGGCGCGCTTGCAGCGGGTGCCGCAGCACCGTCAACGAGCAGCGCTTCGACAGTGGCCTCGGCGGCCTGCTCCGTGTAGCCCAGGAACGTCGAGCCGCCACCCATCG
>USPB01000011.1 GCA_900556405.1 uncultured Actinomyces sp. | reverse complement strand
ATCTTCTACGAGGACGACCTGCCCTCCGAGTGGTCCGACTACCTGCGCGCCAACGCCGACTTCTTCAACGACCTGGGCAGCCCCGGCGGCGCACAGAAGACTGGCGTCCAGGACTTCGACGATCCGATGATCGCCGCCCTGCCGCCTCAGAATGAGGACTGGAAGGCCGAAAACCTCTGATAGTCGATAGGGTAGGGGTATGACCACGATCCTTCCCCGCCCCCTTGACCTGCCCAAATTCCCCTGGGATCAGCTGGCGCCCGCAAAAGCGCGCGCGGCTGGCCATCCCGGGGGAATTTGTGATCTGAGCGTCGGAACCCCCGTCGATGACACCCCGGCGTTCATCCGTGAGGCCCTGGCCGAGGCGTCCAACGCGCACGGCTATCCGACGGTGATCGGCACCGCCGAGGTGCGCGATGCGATCCTCGCATGGGGAGCGCGCCGGAACATGGTCGATGTCGGCTCGGGCGGCGTGATCCCCACGATTGGCTCGAAGGAAGCCGTCGCTTGGATCCCCGCTCTCCTGGGCGTGCGCCCTGGCGACACGGTCCTCGTGCCTGAGGTCGCGTACCCGACCTACGACATCGGCGCGCGACTCGCGGGTGCCACGCCCGTCGCCGTGGATCCAACCACCCCTGAGCGCTGGCCCGAGGCCGCCCTCGTCTACCTGAACTCCCCGGGCAACCCCGATGGTCACGTCATGAGCAAGGACCAGCTGCGCGCCGTTGTTGCCTGGGCTCGTGCCCATGGCGCCGTCGTCGTGTCCGACGAGTGCTACGCGGCCCTGCCCTGGGCCGAGCCCTACGTGAGCGAGGGAGTGCCCTCCCTGCTGGATACGGACGTGTGCGACGGCGATGCGAGCGGCCTCCTCGTCCTGTACTCGCTGTCCAAGCAGTCGAATCTTGCGGGCTACCGCGGCGCGCTCATCTACGGTGATCCCGCGCTGGTTGCGCCCATCGTGAGCGTGCGCAAGCACTCCGGACTCATGGTGCCCGCCCCTGTCCAGCATGCGATGGCGGTTGCTCTTCACGACACTGAGCACGTGGAGCGCCAGCGCAGCGTCTATGCGGCGCGTCGCACGCTCCTCCTTGACGCGCTGACCGAGGCCGGCCTCGACGTCGACCCTGACACGGCGGCTGGCCTGTACCTGTGGGTCGCCGATCCCGCCAATCCGAGGGACTCGTGGGCGCTCGTGGACCACCTGGCCGATCTCGGCATCCTCGTGGCCCCCGGCGACTTCTACGGAACGGCCGCACACGGGCGCGTCCGCGTGGCCCTGACCGCCACCGACGAGCGCATTCAGGCGGCCGCCAGCCGCATCCGAGAGGCGTGGAACGCGCGCTGACGGACACTGTCATAACTCGAGGCCGGGGCCACCTTGCGCACTGCGCGCGGGCGGCCCCGGCCTCGTTGGTCAGAATACTCAGTTCGACGCGTGCAGTGCGTCGTTGAGTTCGATGCCCACGACGCCTGCGCGGGCGATGGCCTCGATACGGCCGGTCTGGGAGTTGCGGCGGAACAGGATGTTCGACGCACCCGACAGCTCACGTGCGGCGATCGTGCGCGGCTCAGCCTCGCCAGACGAATCGATAAGCGTCACCTTCGCGCCGGCGGTCACGTACAGGCCGGCCTCGACGACGCAGTCGTCGCCCAGCGCGATACCCAGGCCCGAGTTCGCGCCCAGCAGGCAGCGCTCGCCCAGGCGCACGCGCTGCTTGCCGCCGCCCGACAGGGTGCCCATCGTGGAGGCACCGCCACCCACGTCCGAGCCGTCGCCGATGACGACGCCCTGCGAGACGCGGCCCTCGACCATCGAGCGACCGAGCGTGCCGGCGTTGAAGTTCACGAAGCCGGCGTGCATGACGGTCGTTCCCTCCGACAGGTAGGCGCCCAGGCGCACGCGCGTGCCGTCGGCGATGCGCACGCCGGGCGGCAGCACGTAGTTGACCATCGGCGGGAACTTGTCAACGCCCTGCACGGTCACGGGGTGGCCATCACGGGCGCGTAGGCGCAGGCGGGTGGCCTCGAAGTCGGCGACGGCGCACGGGCCGGCATCCGTCCACACGACGTTTGGCAGCACCGCGAAGATGCCGTCCAGGTTGATCGTGTTGGGCTGGGCCAGGCGGTGGGAAAGCAGGTGCAGGCGCAGGTAGGCGTCCTCCGTCGAGGCGGGGGCCTGCGTCAGGTCAATCGTCGTGGTCACGACGACGGTGCGCACGCGGCGCGCGTCATCGACGCGCTCCAGCACGGACAGCGAGGTTGCCAGCTCCTCGTCGCTGCCGGGTTCGCCCAGGTGCGGGGCGGGGTACCACGTGTCGAGTGTCGTTCCGTCCAGAGTGATCGTTGCGAGGCCGATGCCCCATGCAGTGCTGTTGTCCATGCCCCTACAGTACGGGGCGATGGGAGGGGGACGGCGCTGAAACTCAGGGGCGCGGCGCATCCCACAGGTGGGGCCAGAACACCCCGAGCTCGGTGGCCATGGACCGCAGCAGGGGCAGGGAGATGCCGACGACGGAGTGGTAATCGCCCGTCACACCCTCGATGAAGGGGCCTCCCAGTCCGTCGACGGTGAAAGAACCCGCAACGTGCAGGGGTTCGCCGGTGGCGACGTACGCGTCAATCTCAGCATCTGAGATGTCTCCGAAGTGGACCTGGGTCGAGGCCGAGCGGGTGACGCTGGCGCTCACCGTGCGTCCTGCGACGGTATTCTCCTGCGTCGACGAGGCCGGGGCGAGGATGGCCGCGCAGTGGCCCGTCCACAGGGTTGCGGTCGTGCGGCGCATGGCGCGGATGCGCTCGCGTGCGACGTCGGGAGTGTGGGGCTTGCCGAGCATCTGGCCGCCGATCTCGAGCATCGAGTCGCAGCCGACGACGAGGACGGGCTCGCCCGCGGGAAGCTCGGAAGCCTGGCTGGGGGCGCTCAAGGCCTCGCAGACGTCCGTGCACTTGGCCGCCGCAAGCGCTGCGACTTCGTCGGCGGGGGTGGTTGTGCCGCCTGAAAAGGCGCGCCCTCCGGGCAGCGCGGCGAGGACTGCGTCCTCATCAACCGTTGATACATGAACGATTGGTGTGATGCCCGCCGCAATGAGGGTCGCTCGGCGGGCGGGGGATGCTGAGGCAAGAACAAGGCGCATGAGGACATTGTCTCCCAACGTGCCTCCGCCGTACAGACAAGGTGCAATTTGGTGCAGGAATCTCGATTTTCGCAGGTAAACGTGCAATTCTCTAGAGAAAAACTCATCAGACTACTACAATTGTCAATGTGCGAGGTCGCATTCCCGATGTGACTTTGAAAAGTGATCTGATATACCGTTACCCGCTGATGTGGTGTTGAGTCAGCCCAAAGAGGAGGGATTTGCGATGGATGAGCGCGCGGCTTCGTCCCCTGCAACTCCTGATGACCTGACCGCAACAAGCTACGTTCCTCAGCTGCTCGGTGGTCATCTGACGTATTCCGCCCGCGACATTGCGCAGGCGACGAATACGCCGATCGAACGCGTCTTCCGTTTCTGGATCGCCCTCGGTTTTCAGGCCCCCACCGCCGACGACAAGGTTTTCTCGCAGCGCGACCTGGATGTTTTCAGTCGCTGGCATGAGCTTGTCGAATCGGGCGGCATCGATACATCGACCTCTCGATCCCTCCTGCGCGCGAATGCTCACCTGGCTGACCGTCTGGCTCTGTGGCAGTACGAGGCTCTGGTGGAGGACTCGATGCGTCGTCTCATGCTGGATGACACGACGGCTCGCATGTACGTGCTCGACCATATGCGTGAGTACATCGATGTCTTCCAGGAGATGTTCACCTACGCGTGGCGGCGTCAGCTTGAGGCGACGTTGTCCCGTTTCGACCGCGAGGTGTCACAGCGTGGGCACGAGGAGCGCCATAATCGTTTCCCGCTCAACCGCTGCCTTGGTTTCGTGGACATGGTGTCCTACACGTCCTCCTCGACGATCCTCGGTGACGCTCTCGTGGGGCTCATTGAGCGCTTCGAAGAGGAGAGCCGTAACGCCGTCATTGAGGAGGGCGGTCGCGTCGTCAAGATGATCGGCGATGCTGTTCTCTATATTGCGGACGATCTGTCGACGGGCCTGCGGGTGGCGACGTCCCTGGTCGAACGCCTCAATGCTGACGATGAGATGCTGCCGGTGCGCGCCTCGTTTGTGCGCGGCGATGTGTTCTCGCGTTCGGGTGATGTTTTCGGCCCCACCGTTAACCTTGCATCTCGCCTCGTGGACATCGCGCCGGTGGGTAAAATCCTGACGGATCCGACCACGGCCGCCGCCATTGCCGCCGGCGAGGTCGGTGACGGTTATGAGCTCGAAGAGTTCCCGACCGCTGACTTGCGCGGTTTCGGTCCGGTCTCGCCGTACCTGCTGTCAAGCGTTGTTAACTAACGTTCATCTCGCAGTGTGAACGAGTGCCCGATTGGCTCGGATAGCGGGTCAAGAAAGGTGCAAGTTTTGGTTCGGAATTGCTAAGATGAACGCGTGACTACAGTTCTCCTCGTTGAAGACGATCCGGCCATCTCTGAGCCCCTTGCCCGCGCACTGGGTAGGGAAGGCTACGACGTGCGTGCGCACGCGACGGGCGCTGAGGCCCTCGCGGATGTCCGTGGCGTTGACCTGGTCGTCCTGGACCTCGGCCTGCCGGACATGGACGGCCTGGATGTCGCTCGCGAGATCCGTTCCTCCGGCAACCGAGTCCCGATCCTGATCCTCACCGCCCGCACGGACGAAGTTGACATGGTCGTCGGCCTCGACGCCGGTGCGGATGACTACGTGACGAAGCCCTTCCGTCTGGCCGAGCTTCTTGCCCGCGTGCGCGCGCTGCTGCGCCGCCAGGCCGCGGAACCGGTCGAGGGTGAGCTGCGTGCGCAGGACATCCGCATGGATGTCGCCGCGCATCGTGCCTTCGTCGGCGACGTCGAGCTGAGCCTGACGGCGAAGGAGTTCGATCTTTTGCGCGTCCTGCTGCGTGAAGCCGGTTCCGTCGTCGCTCGCGACACCCTCATGCGCGAGGTGTGGGGTTCGGATCCGACCGGCTCCACGAAGACCCTCGATATGCACGTGTCGTGGCTGCGCCGCAAGCTCGGCGACGACGCGACTGACCCGCACTACATCACGACCGTCCGCGGGATGGGTTTCCGCTTCGAAAACGCTCGCTGAGCGTCGCTGAGGGAGGCTCGTCATGCGCGCACGCGCGGTGAGGATGATCGTCTCGGTCGTCGCCGTCGTGTGCGTCCTGATGGGGCTTCCCGGCGCGTTTTTCGCGTCGGCGTCCATCTGGACCTCCGAGCAGCGTAACCTCGAGGTTCAGTCGCAGCTCATCCTGCAAAATATTGAGCGCCGACGCGCTGCGGGGGAGGGGAACGACCCGGCGACCCTGGCGTCGCTGGTGGAGGATCAAGCGAACAGTCGCGGTGGTGAACTGAGCTATCGCATCAAGGTGCCCAACTCCAACATCGCGACCAACGGCAAGGTTATTTCGGGACGCACGATGACCGCTGTGGCGTCCTCCCCCTCTGGAGTGTCTGTCCAGCTCACAGCATCGGCATCGAACGCCCTGGGGCGCATTGCGTGGACGTGTTCGCTGTTTGGCGGTGGCATGGCCCTGTCGATGTTGATCGGCTGGCTCATGGCGCGTGCCTTGTCCCGTGATCTGTCCGCACCCCTCATCTACCTGGCTGCCCAGGCTGAGCAGATCGGATCGGGTGGCGTGCGCGCCCGCGTCGAAAAGTCCGGCATTGAGGAAATTGACCTGGTCTCGGAGGAGCTGGCTCGCACCGGTGAGCGCATGGCGGGCCGACTCGCGGCCGAGCGTCAAGCGGCCGCCGATGCCTCGCACCAGCTGCGCACTCCTCTGACGGCGCTGTCCATGCGCCTGGAGGAGATCGAATTGATCTCCACAGAGGACGAGGTCCGCGCCGAAGCCCGCACCTGCCTCGAACAGGTCGAACGCATGACGAACGTCGTGACGGAGCTTCTCGACGTCTCCAAGCGCCAGACCAGCCAGACCGAGGCCATCCACATTCTCGAGGTCTTCAACACGGCCCGCGAGGAGTGGGAAGACCAGTTCGAGGCGGCCGGGCGTTCGCTCGTTTTCCTCGATGAAGCTGAGCGCCCGATCCTCGCTGACGCCGGGAAGCTCGGTCAGGTCCTGGCCACCCTCATCGAAAACTCGCTGCGCTACGGCGACGGGACGACGCGCGTGTGGGCGCACGCGGGCACGTCCAAACGCGGAGTCGTCATTGAAGTGAGTGACGAAGGCGAGGGCATCGATGAGAGCCTCGCCCCCGATATTTTCGAAAAGGGCGTCTCCGGGCATGGCTCGACCGGCATCGGCCTAGCCCTCGCCCATGACCTTGCGCAGGCGATGGGCGGGCGCCTCGAGCTGAAGACGAACAAGCCCCCCGTTTTCACGGTGTCGGTCGCGGCGATCCCCGCATCGCTGGACCCGGACCGCGTGATGCCCGAAGGGCCCTTCATGTCCATGGGACGCCGCTCGCGGCGCTTCTAGGGGCGCGGTAGATTGAAGGAGTGGAACACACGATGCGCACACCTCCCACCGTTGCCGTCATTGGCGGCGGTCAGCTGGCACGGATGATGCAGGAGAGCGCGATCGCGCTCGGGATTAACCTGCGCCCTCTTGTCGAGGCCGAGGACGGCTCAACCGGACAGGTGACGGTTGATAAGGCCGTTGGGGCTCCCGCCGACCTGGACGCGGTCCGCGCGCTCATCGACGGCGCGGACGTCCTGACCTTCGAGCACGAGCACATTCCCGCAGCCACCATGGAGGAGGCCGCACGCCTCGTCTCCGTTCAGCCCCCGGCGAGCGCCCTGCTGTATGCGCAAGACAAGCTCGCCATGCGTGAGCGCCTGACCGAGATGGGGATCCCGTGCCCCGCGTGGGCACGCGTCGAGGACGAGGCGCAGCTGGCGCAATTTGGCGCCATGATCGGTTGGCCGCTCATCGTCAAAACCCCGCGCGGCGGCTACGACGGGCACGGCGTGGCCATCGCCCACAGTCCTGCGGACGTGGCCTCGTGGTGGGGCAATGGTCCCCTCTTGGCCGAAGCCCTGGTTCCCTTCATCGGAGAGGTCGCTGCTCTGCTGGCGCGCACCCCGTCGGGTGACATCGCCTCGTGGCCCGTGGCCTCCACCGTGCAAGTGGACGGCGTGTGCGCCGAGGTCACGGCACCTGCCGTCGGTATCCGACCCGAGACGGCTGCGCAGGCGCGTCGCATCGGCGAGCGTATTGCGTCCGAGCTGGGCGTCACCGGCGTCCTCGCCGTCGAAATGTTCGTCGTCGGAGAGGGGGCAGATGAGCACGTCCTCGTCAACGAGCTTGCCATGCGTCCGCACAATACGGGGCACTGGACCATCGACGGAGCCGTCACCAGCCAGTTCGAGCAGCACCTGCGCGCCGTCCTCGACCTGCCGCTCGGTTCGACCGACCTGCGCGCACCGCAGACCTACTCCGTCATGGTGAATCTTCTCGGTTCCTCCTACGACCAGCCAGCGCGGGCCCTCGCCGCAGCCTTCAGGGCCGGGGGTGCGGGCGCGAAGGTCCACCTGTACGGCAAGGAAGTGCGCCCCGGCCGCAAGCTCGGGCACGTCACCGTCGTCGATCAGGACCCCGCCCTCGCTCTCGAGCGCGCTCGGGCTGCCGTGAGTGCCCTGCGTGGCGATGCGCCCACTGACTGACCCCACAACCGTCGGCCGGGTGGCGAGAACGCCCCGGCCTCGTTCCCTCCCGAAAGGACCGCCCATGACCACCGACCTTGATATTCAGCTGACCGCCACCGGCGAGGGCCCGCTCGTCGGCGTCGTCATGGGGTCCGACTCTGACTGGCCCACCATGGAGCCCGCCGTTGCTGCGCTCGCAGAGTTCGGCATTGCCTGCGAGGTCGGCGTCGTCTCCGCCCACCGCATGCCCGAGGACATGGTCGCCTACGGGCGGGCTGCCTCGGCGCGCGGTCTGCGCGTCATCATCGCCGGAGCCGGCGGTGCCGCCCACCTGCCCGGCATGCTCGCGGCTCTCACCGAGCTGCCCGTCGTCGGCGTGCCTGTGCCCCTCAAGCACCTCGACGGCGTGGACTCCCTGCACTCCATCGTCCAGATGCCCGCCGGCGTGCCCGTCGCGACCGTCTCCATCGCGGGTGCGCGCAACGCGGGTCTGCTCGCTGCCCGGATCCTCGGCGCGGGTGAGGGCGAGCAGGCCGAGGCCCTACGCGCGAAGATGCGTTCTTTCCAGAAGGACCTGCGCGACGTGGCCAGTGCGAAGGGTGCGGCCCTCGCCCAACGCGTCAGTCAGGCACGCTGAGCGAGGCGAACACAAGGGCTGCGCGGGTAGCCCTGAAGGGGCGGCGCGTCGTATCCTGGAGCCATGAGCATTCTCGTTTGTGGCGGCGCCGGCTACATCGGCGCGCATGTTGTCCGTCTCCTGCGTCAGCGTGGGGATCGCGTCGTTGTCGTCGACGACCTGTCGAGTGGCAAGGCATCGCGCGTCGGTGACGCCAAGCTCGTGAAGCTTGACGTGACGCTGGACGAAGCCCGCTCCGCGTTGTCTACCCTCATGGTGGACGAGGACGTGACGGCCGTCATTCACTTCTCCGCACGCAAGCAGGTCGGCGAATCCGTCGAACGCCCCGCCTGGTACTACCAGCAGAACATCGGCGGTATGGCCAACGTTCTCCTCGCAATGGAGGACGCCGGAGTCGACCAGATGATTTTCTCCTCGTCCGCCGCTGTCTACGGCACACCCAAGGACCCCGTGGTCACCGAGGACATGGCCGGTCACCCCATCAACCCCTACGGCGAGACGAAGCTGATCGGCGAATGGCTGATGGCTGACTGCGAGCGCGCCTGGGACCTGAAGTGGATCGGCCTGCGCTACTTCAACGTTGCCGGTGCCGGGTGGCCTGACCTGGCTGACGACGCCGTCATGAATCTGATTCCGATGGTGCTGGACCGCGTTGAGCGCGGCGAGAGCGCCAAGATCTTCGGCACTGACTACGACACCCCCGACGGCACCTGCATCCGCGACTACATCCACGTCCTGGATCTGGCGGAGGCACACATCGCGGCTCTCGACGTGCTGGCCGAGGGGCGTCAGCCCGACCATCACACCTACAACGTGGGTACCGGTCTGGGTACCTCCGTGCGAGAGATCGTTGACGGCCTGCGCCGCGTTGTCGGCTGGGACTTCCCCGTTGAGGAGTTGGACCGCCGCGCCGGCGACCCGCCCAAGCTGATCGGTGATCCGCTGTCGATTGGTGTCGACCTCGGCTGGAAGGCCAACAACGGGGTCGAGGAGATCCTCACCTCCGCCTGGGAAGGCTGGCAGGCGGGTCCTCGCCCGATCACCGTCCCCGGCGCCTGAGCGCGTTGTGCATGGACAAAGCCCCCGGCCTCGTTCCTTCCTTCACAGGGGAACGAGGCCGGGGGCTTCTGTCGCCTCTTGGAGGACTGCGGGTCGGCTTAGAACCCGTCGACCTGGTTGAGGTCCGACGTCGTCAGTGTGCCGGCGCGCAGCTTGGCGAAGAAGTCGTCGGCGGTCGTATCGCGCAGCAAGACAGCGGATGCTCCCGCGTTCGTTGTGAAGTTCAATGACTCGATCGGTGGGACGCCCATCATCTGATTCGACGAGGCGGAGCGCAGAGCCCACACGAGCGACGCGACCGTGAACACAGAGGAGTCTTCGTCAACCGTGAAGGACTTGGAGCCCGCGCGCTCCACACGCAGGGTCTTCGCGGGATTAATGAGGGTTGACGGCGAGGCCGCCGAGGAAATGACCTTCGAAATCACCTGGCGCTGACGCTTCGTGCGGCCGATATCGCCCTCGGGGTCCTGGTAGCGCATACGCGAGAACTGCAGGGCCTTCGTGCCGTCAACCGTGTGACACCCCGCGGTCCACGTGAGGCCGGAATACTGGTCGTCGGCGTCTTTGTCGTAGCACAGCTCGACGCCGCCGACGGCATCCACCATGTCGGGCACGGCACCCATGCCGATCTGAACAAAGTGATCGACCGTCAGGCCCGTCAGCTTCTCGACGGTCTCGACGAGCAGCTGCGGCCCGCCATAAGCGTAGGAGGCGTTGATCTTGTCCCAGCCGACACCCGGGATCTCCGCGTACGTGTCGCGCGGAATCGAGAGCGCAACCGTCTGTCCGTTCGGGGCGACGTTGACGAGCATGATCGAGTCAGCGCGCTCGGATTCGTCGAAACCATCCTTCACAGCGCCGTCCGCGCGCGAGTCCGAGCCAGCCATCAGGTAGGTCGTGCCGGGCGTATCGGCGGCGCCCGACAGCGCGCTCACGCGCCCCATGTTCGTGTTGGCATCCCACAAGAGGAAGCCGCCCCACGCCAGGATGATGACCAGGAAGAGGCACAGGGTCTTCAGGATGGGGTGACGGCGTTTGCGTCGCCTCGGCTGCACCGGGACCGAGGGACCCGCAGGGACAGCGGTCGGCGCGGGGGCGGCCGAGGGCAGGCCCTGGGCGCGATTGATCGTCACCTGACGAGGCCCGTTCCCGGAGGGCGCGTAGGTGTTCGAACCCGAGGAACGGCCAGAGCCCGGCGCGTAGGACGGGGGATTGGAGGCCGACGCCGGCTGGAACGACGGCGGCTGCTGGGCGGGGGTGCGGCGTGGGAAAATCGACTGAGAGTCGCGCTGCGGCTGGTCCAGCGTCCGCGGCATCAAGGGACGCGAGGCGTCGGCCTCGTCATCAGAGATCCTCCACATCTGCGGTGCGAGGGCCTCGGGTGGGGGAGTGGGAGCGCTGCCGCGCACCTCTTCACCGATGACGTGAGCGTCGTCGGATGCGGGGCGGCGTCGTTTCGGGTCGGGCGTAAACGAGGGGGGAGTGCTCATTGGTCTTTCGGCGGGCAGATGGCGGCTGTCTGCTTGGCAGCTTCCTCGTTCGCCGCGTTATTCGCGACGGACGCGGACTGCTCGGTGTTATCCGTGGTGGTCTCCTCGGAGCCGGAATCGGTCGTCGGATCGGTCGTCGGATCGGTCGTCGGAGCAGGCGTCGACGGTGCCGTCGTCGCGGTCGGATCGGGCACCACCAGCTGTGCGCCGTTGCCGTCCGTGTACGTCGTACCCACGGGCAGCGCCTGGTCGTTCTTCAACGCGGTCCACACGTTGCGAGCCATTGGCTCGGAGGGGATCCGGCGGTTCGGGTCCCAGGACGGCTCCTCGACCGGCATGGTGACGAACTGGATGTTGGTGCGATCCACCTTTTGCAGCACGTTGATGAGCAGGGATGCGTCCGAGCTGGCGTTTCCGAGGTTGTCGGAGACGTTCACGGCGGAAATTGCGGCCTGCAGGAAGTTAATGAGTGAGCCGGGATCGGTGACGTAGTTCTTGTCTTGCAGCTCGCGTAGCATCGCGGAAATCAGCTGCTGCTGGCGGCCGATGCGCGAAATGTCGGAACCGTCGCCCTGCCCCTTGCGCGAGCGCATGTAGGCCAGCGAGTGAGTGCCCGACAGCTTCCAACAGCCCGGATCGATGTAGAGCTGGGCGGAATCATCGTCAATGCGCCTGGGAATGTTGAACCAGATGCCGCCGAGCGCATCGATCATGTTAATGAAGCCAGCGAAATCAACGACCATGAAGGCGTCGATGGACATACCGGAAAGTTTTTCAACGGTCGACTTCACACACGCGATGCCGGGGGCGATGTCCTCCGGATCATCCCCGCCGTTCGAACCGTAGACCATCGCGTTGTTGAACATGTCGTCGCTGGTCGGCTCGCTCGTGGTGCCGTCGCGGTGTTTACACGAGGGGATATCCACGAGCGTGTCGCGGGGGATGGACACGATCTGCACGCGGGAGCGGTCCGCGCTGACGTGAATCACCATCGTCGAGTCGTTGCGCAGGCCGGGGACGTCATCTGCGTCGCCCGCGCCCAGCTCGCCGCTGGCGCCGTTGCGCGAGTCGGTTCCGACCACGAGGATGTTGACGGCGCGTCCCTCGAAGGAATCGGGGGTTGCGTTGTTCTGATCGTCAGTTGAGTATGCGTCAATGTTGACGACTCGGTTGGCGAACTGGTTGCTCAATTTGGCGTACACGAAACCCGCAGATGATACTACGAAGAGCACGCCGGCCAGGAGGATGGCGAGCGCGCCGCGCAGGAGGCCGAAGCGTCCGTAGTTGACGGCCGAGTGCTGGATCGGTCGCAGATTCACGTTACTCATCGTTTGTAACCATATCGTTATCTGGCGGGTTTGTCGGGGAATCAGGGCCGTTAGCGGCGCGTTCCACTTCCGGGTCATCAGCGTGAACAGGAGGGTCGACGGAGTTTTCAGGGGTTGTGTCCTCGGGCGGAAGGACGTGCGCGAGGGCGAGCGAGCGAGCCAGCGTTGCCATGCGTGCCTCGGCCCGGGCTTCGCGCCGGTATCCGGTCACCATCTGCGCAATCAATGCGATGACGAGCCCGTAGACGATGAGGTTGACGCCACGCTCCACGCCGATGGCGCGGGCGACCGTGTTGGCCAGCGACGGCACGAGGATCGCCACGATGGCCGCCGCCACGAGGACGCCGATGCCGATGCGGCGCAGAGCCAGGGACGAGGCCGAGGATACCGGGCGCACGAGCCACCACGCGGTGAGTGCGAGGGCGAGGAGGAGAAGGACGCGGATGGCGAGGTAGGCGCTCATCGTCCCCCCAACGCCAGGTCGACGGCGATATTGACTGAGTTGAGCAGGGGCTGGCCCTTCGCCCGTGAGTAGTCCGTGTAGGAGATCGTCACGGGGTGTTCCGCGCCGGGCAGGCCACAGGCCGCCAGCTGGGAGACGATCTGCGAGGCGTGTGCCATGCGTGAGTGGGTCAGGTGCACCTGAGCGAGGGCATCGGCGCGTATCACGCGCAGCCCGTTATGTGTGTCCGTGAGAGCCATGCCGGTGCGCAGGCGGGCGATGAGGGCTCCGAGGCGCAGCATCGCGCGCTTGACGGAGCTGACCTGTGCAGTCGCGCCGTCGCGGAAGCGAGATCCGAGGACGAAAGCGAGGTCCTCCTCGCGCGCCCGATCAACCATCGCCGCCGCATCCGCCGGATCGTGCTGGCCATCGGCATCGAAAGTGACGACGTAGCGGGCCCCACGCGCGAGCGCCGCCTCGAATCCGGTTTGCAGGGCGGCGCCCTGACCGAGATTGAGAGGGTGGGTGGCCGTGTAGGCGCCGGCCGCGCGGGCCAGGGCCGCGGTGTTATCCGTTGACGCGTCATCGACGACGAGGACATGCGGGAAAAGGGTACGAACGCCCGCGACGACGCCCCCGATGACGGGCGCCTCGTTGAACGCGGGGATGACGACCCACGTGTCGGAGCGCATCTGCATTCGATTAGTGTCGCACATCGGGGTGGGCACGCGCCTATAGTGAGGGTATCTGTGAACGCACCCGCGCGTGCAGCAACAAGGAGAGGGAAGCACCGTGATCGAGCCCAGCGCCGACGTGGCGCCCAGTGCGATGGTGGCCCCCAGCGCCCGCGTGTGGCACCTCGCCCAGGTTCGAGAAGATGCATCCATCGGCGAAGAGACGATCATCGGTCGGGGCGCCTACATCGGCGAGGGCGTGCGCGTCGGGAATCGCTGCAAGATCCAGAACTACGCCCTCATCTACGAGCCCGCCTCCCTGGCTGACGGTGTGTTCGTCGGGCCTGCGGCCGTTTTCACGAACGACCACTGCCCCCGCGCGATCAACCCCGACGGGAGCCTCAAGAGCGCGAGTGATTGGCAACGCGTCGGTGTCACTGTCGAACGAGGCGCTGCCATCGGGGCTCGCGCCGTGTGCGTCGCCCCCGTGCGCATCGGCGCGTGGTCGTCGGTCGGCGCGGGCGCGGTCGTCACGTCGGACGTGGCCCCCTACGCCCTCGTCGTCGGCGTGCCCGCGCGCCGCGTCGGGTGGGTCGGCGAAGCCGGCGTGCCTCTCGTGGCCGCCGATGAGGAACCGACGAACGAGGCCGGGGACCGCGCGTGGGTGTGTCCTGCCTCGGGACGCCGCTACGTCGAGCGTGGCGGCGCCCTGTCGCCCGAGGAGGCCCGTGCCTCGTCCCCGAGCGCACCCGCGACACCCGCCCAGACCCGTGAGGACCAGCCATGACGCAGCCGTTCATCCCGCCCGCTCGCCCGCTGATCGGCGAGGAGGAGATCGACGCGGTCGCGGCCGTCATGCGCACGGGCATGATCGCCCAGGGCCCGCAGGTCGCCGCCTTCGAGGACGAGTTCGCCGCTGCCCTCGTGCCCGGAACCCGAGCCGTCGCGGTCAACTCGGGGACCTCGGCCCTGCACTTGGGACTGCTCGCCGCGGGGATCGGGCCGGGCGACGAGGTCATCGTCCCCTCCTTCACCTTCGCGGCCACAGCGAACTCGGTGGCCATCACGGGCGCGACCCCCGTCTTCGCCGACATTGACCCGCTCACCTTCACGCTCTCCCCAGCCGCCGTCGAAGCCTCGATCACGCCGCGCACGCGCGCCATCATGCCCGTCCACCTCTACGGCCACCCCGCGCCCATGGACGCGCTCCAGGCGATTGCCGCCGAGCACGGCCTCATGATCTTTGAGGACGCCGCACAGGCCCACGGCGCGACCCTGCACGGGTGTGCGGTCGGCTCCTTCGGAAGCTTCGCGGCCTTTTCCTTCTACCCGACGAAGAACATGACCAGCGGCGAGGGCGGCATGGTCACCTCCGCCGACCCCGGCATCATCCGAGGCGTGCGCCTGGCACGCAACCAGGGCATGGAGACGCGCTACGCCAACGAAATCGTGGGCCTCAATAACCGCATGACCGACATCCACGCGGCGATCGGGCGCGTTCAGCTCACCAAAGTCGGGGCCTGGACAGCCAAGCGCCAGGAGAACGCCGCGTTCCTGAACGCGCACCTGCGCGGTGTTACCGTCCCTCACGTCGCTCCCGGCGCCACACACGTCTACCACCAGTACACGATCCGCGTGCCCGAGGACCGCGACGGCTTCGCCGATGCCCTGCGCGATGAATACGGCATCGGCTCGGGCGTCTACTACCCGATCCCGAACCACGAGCTGCCCTCCCTGGCCCGCTTCGCCCCCGACGCGGAGCTGCCCGCCACCCGCGAGGCTGCCGCCCAGGTCCTCTCCCTGCCGATTTACCCCTCGCTGACTCCCGCCGAGCTGGAACGCATCGCACAGGGCGTCAACGCGCTCGCGGAAGCGGGGGCCTGATGACCATTCGCCTGGGCATCCTCGGCATCGGCTCGATGGGCCGACACCACGTGCGCAATGCCCGCGCGACCGTCGGGGTGGACCTCGTCGCGCTCGCCGACCCGGGCGGCGACCGCTTCGGTGTTGCCGGTGACCTGCCCGTGCTGGGCGGCGTCGAGGAGCTCATCGAGGCCGGTATTGACGCCGCGATCATCGCCGCTCCCACCGCCCATCACGAGGCCGCGGCCCTCGCGCTGGCCGAGGCCGGGGTACACACTCTCGTCGAAAAGCCCCTCGCCACGAGCGTGGAGGCGGGCCGCCGGATCCGCGATGCGTTCGCGGCCGCGGGCCTCGTGGGCGCCGTCGGCTACGTCGAGCGCTGCAACCCGGCGCTCATCGACATGCGCAGGCGCATTGCGGAGGGCCAGCTTGGCGAGATCGAGCAGATCGCGACGCGCCGCCAGTCGCCCTTCCCCGCGCGCATTAGCGACGTCGGCGTGGTGAAAGACCTGGCCACGCACGACGTGGACCTGGCCGCGTGGGTGGCCGGTGCCCCCTACGAGAGCATCTACGCGCGCACGTCCGCGCGCTCGGGCAGGCCTCACGAGGACATGATGGTCGCCTCGGGCGTACTTGCCGGCGGCATCCTCGTCAACCACCTCGTCAACTGGCTCACCCCCTACAAGGACCGCACGACGATCGTGACGGGGGAGCGCGGCGCGCTCGTCGCCGACACGGCGATGGGGGACCTGACCTTCTTTGAAAACGGTCACGCGCCGCTTCAATGGGACGCTATCGCCGCCTTCCGCGGTGTGAGCGAAGGCCAGGTCGTACGCTACGCGCTCACCAAGCGCGAACCCCTCGCCCTCGAACACGAGCGCTTCCGCGACGCGATCCTCGGTGTGGGCGCCGAGCACGTCACGATGGGCGAGGCCCTGGAGAACCTGCGCGTCGTCGAGGCCATCCTGACATCGGCTGACACCGGACGGTCCGTCGACCTGTAGGGTGCGGCGCTACCGCGTGAGGTCGTCGTAGATCGCGCGCAGCTGGTGGGTTGCACCACGCAGTGATCGCTCGCGCGTCACCCATGCCCGGCACACCGCCGCCCGATCCGCGCGTTCATCCTCCGACCAGGCCAAGGCCTCGTCGATGGAGCGGACCAGAGCATTCGGCGAGCGTTCGTCCGTGAGCAGCGAGGCCCCGGGCGCGACCATCTCCGGCGTGCCGCCCGTGCGATACGCGATGACGGGAACGCCGCACGCCTGCGCTTCAAGCAGGACGAGGCCGGCGGCCTCCTGCCGTCCCTGCGTGGGCTTCGTGGGCAGGACGAGGACGTGGGCGCGGCGCATCCAGTCGCGCACGCCCTCGCGATCCAGCCGGCCCGTGAACGTCACGTGGGCGGGCGTGCGTTCGCGCAGTGCGTGGGCCAGCGGTCCCTCGCCCACGAGGACGAGGCGATGCGGGCGGCGCCCCACGAGGTCGGCGGACGCCCGGGCCAGGTCGTCCACGCCTTTCAAGTGGCTCAGAGCGCCCACGAACAGGACGATGGGCTCCTCATACGAATCAATGGCTGGCGGGGTGTCTGGCGTCCACCAGTTCGCATCCACTCCCTGATAGTGCACGCTCAGCCGCGCCGGATCAGCGCCCGCACCCAGCGCGACGTCTGCCAGGTACCGGGAGACAGCCAGCAGTCGGCTCGCACCGTCAAAGGCTGCCGTGCGGTTGCGCGCGTTCCACGCGGCACCCGCGCCGCGCCCGAGCCTCGGATAGGCATCTCCGCCGTGCAGCGTCACCACGAGGGGCACGCCCGTGTGCCGCGCCGCCGCCACGGCAGGCAGCGACCACGTCGCCTGGTGCTGGTGGATAACGTCCGGATCCCACGCGGTGATCGCGTGACACATCCGTCCCAGGCCTCGTGCCTGCGCGGCCACGCGAACGGGGAGAGGGCTACCGAGTGCGCGGGGTGCGACCTCGACGATAGGGATCTCCACTGCCGGATCGGCGATGCGCGCCGCGAGCGTGAAAACCCGCCAATCGAGCTGGGGCATCGCCAGGGCGTGCGAGAGCGCGAAGTAGGTCGGGGGAACCAGCAGGGTTCCCTTCGTCAGGGCGACCCTCACGAGTTCCACCCGGCGGCGGGCGCGGAGCGGGGAGCGGGCATACCACCATCCTAGGGGCAAGCCGCACGCCCCAGGTGATTAAATGAGTCCATGACGAACGCACCGGCCCGCCCCGCCCGCTCGGGCGTCCTCGCGCAGGTGCTCACCCTCCTCGGCGGGACCCTCCTCGCCCAGGTCATCGCCTTCGTTGCCCAGATCGGCATCGCCCGCCTTTATGCGGACACGGACCTGGGCTACCTGGGCATCTTCACCTCCGCCGCCACGCTCGGCGCGGCCGTCGCGGGCGCCCGCTTCGACCTCAGCA
>USPB01000010.1 GCA_900556405.1 uncultured Actinomyces sp. | reverse complement strand
ACGGCGTCCTCGTACGCCCCGCCCAATACGCCGCAGACACCTACACCAAACCCGAGTTGCCTGAGGAAGCCAAGGAGAATACCGAACGAGGAGCAGAAGCAGCCGCAGAACACTACCTCGCACTCATGGCTTATGCGTGGAATACAGGAGATACCCAGCCCTTCGAGGATGTGTCGGATGGTCCTGACGATTTTCATCAGAAGGTAACATCAAATATTAGGAATGTATACTCACACGGCTGGACATATGATAACCAATCGACAATTGAACACGTATTAGATGTGCATCCTGTCGATCCCAATGGAAGCACAGTCCCGCCAAATACGATCTCTGTTGCATTTTTAACGAAGTCATCGGACGGTACAACCTGCAAAGGGACGAAAGTCAATACGAGCGATACAGAATATAAATCTATTCTCGCGTTACTTCTCACATGGCAGGATAGTAAGTGGATAGTCATTCAGGGAACAATGGAGAATACAGATGCATAAACTAAAACTATTGCCCATTCTGTTCTCATCTTTACTTGCTGCGGGCTCAATAACGTGTGTCACCGCCAATAATGCGTACGCAGATGAGGGAGAGTCTGCTGCGCCCCCGCACTTCCGCGCTAACGGAAGTGGGCCAGATGTAAACGTGGAGGCTAGCAAGGCAGCCCAGAAGGCAAAAGATCTAGGTGGATCAAACAATATAGGACCAGCAGATGATAAGAATTGGTTAACTGCAGAATCGTCGATCCCTGATGCGGCCAAGCGTTACTGGGATTGGGCAAAGTGTGCCTCAGTGTCAATCGGAACAGCACCGAACGACGCACGAGTATCTGACGAAGACTGTACTCTCCCACCCGAACTCGTCATGGCGGGGTTTACCCGTGACTCCGACGCTGTGCCCACGACCCGCGAGATTCTCTTGGCCGCGGCCACGCTCATTCACGCTGACGGTGCGGGTCTGCATAAGCGGCCGTCAAAGGAGTCGTTCACGAACAAGTACGTCCCCACGCTTGTGGCGGCCACCCATCCGACCCAGACTCATGTCATCAACCTATTGGGACATGACATCACCATCACCTTGACGGCCACCAATTACGAATGGGACTGGGGCGACGGCACCCCACACACCATCACCGCCTACCAAGGGACGGTCTTCGAGAAGGGTATGGACCCCAACAAGGACCCCCGGCTGATCCGCCACTACTACACCCCGCCCAACGGGTGGCGCTCACGTTTCGACGGCCCCTACCCCGACGCCACCCGCACCATCACCCTGACCACTACGTGGAGCGGCACCGCCACCAACCCCTTCACCGGAGAAACCCAAACCATCAACGGCCTAGTCACCACCACGGAAACAACAGGCCCCTTCCCCCTCAACCACCTCATCGTCTCCAACACCGACACCTGGGAAGAAAAACAAGGCCACTAAACCACCGAGGGGCGAAGGCCTCACCCTCCCGCGTGTTCACGGCACGCCAAGCATGCGATACATGATGGACAGCAAAGCGGGGCGCTCCGGCTTCCCGGCGCGCCCCGCTCCCAACAGTCTTAGATCGGCGACGTCAGTCGTCATCCTTGCGGTTATCCCAGCGTCGCTCCTGATCCTGAATGAAGGAATCCCAGCCGCCGCCCTTACTCTTCTTCTCCGAGCGGGGCTCACCCGCACTGCGCCCCTTGGCTGAGGGCCGCGAAAGCGCGTAGAGCACTCCGGCGACCGTCACGGCGAAACCGACGACCCCCAGGAGGATCGACATGACGGAGTACCCCAGGGACACAGCAGCAACCAGCACAATCATGCCCAGGACAGCACCCGTCAGACCAAGGGCAATACGGCGAGGAGCGCGAGGACCTTCAGCCGCCTTCGACTCAGGCTCTTCGGAGACGGGAGCGGACATCTGTGAGGCCAACGCCGGGTCTTCCTCGCGCAGAGATGCTTCCATCTGCTCGAGGATCTTCTTCTCATACTCGGTGAGAGCCATTGGGTGCCCCTTTCACATGGGTAGTACGAACAGCTTAGCGCGTCCGGTATGTCAGAGACGAACCGGCCTTACAGGAGGGTCCCCTGGTGCGGCCCACTACCCTCACCAACCGGGCCGTGCGCGCCCCGGCCTCGTCGATCGGGCGGAGCCTGAACGGGAGCTGCCTCGCCCGTATCCGCCCCGAAGGAACGCCGGTCGGGCGTCTTCTTACCGAGCAGGGTGGCCGGAGCGAGCGCACCGGCACCAAACTTCGTGCGGATCTGATCCATCGCGCGCTCCGACGCGGCCGGCCGCTCATCCCGATCCAACGTCACGGCGACTCCACCGGAACGCGACTGCAAGCCCTCCACGCGCACGCCGAAGAGACGCACCCCACCGATCGGCATGTCCTCGCGCGAAAAGAGCTCACGCGCAGCCCTGGCAATGTCTCGCCCCGTGTCCGTGGGCGCCACGAGGCTCACGCTGCGCGTGATCGTATGAAAGTCGGCGCCGCGCATCTTAATCCCGACGGTCCACCCGACAACCCCGCCCGCTCGCAGTCGACGCGCGCAATCGTGGGAGGCCGCCAGGATGAATTCCTCAATCTGGATTCGCGAGCGCACGTCCTCCTCGAAGGTGCGTTCCATGCCGACCGATTTTTCGGCGCGCGCCGGGCTCACGGTCCGCGGATCGATGCCCCACGCAAGGTCGTGCAGGTGATGGGCCGCGGCGACTCCGAGGAGTTTCGTCAGGCGGGCGATGGGCGCGTGGGCGAGGTCTCCGATTGTGTCGATACCTTCGCGATCGAGGACCGCTGCGGTGCGACCGCCCACACCCCACAGGGCCCCGACCGGCAGCCCGTGGAGGAAGTCGACCGTGGCCTGGTGAGGGATGAGGAGAAGCCCATCGGGTTTGGCGTGCGAGGAAGCAATTTTTGCGACCGATTTCGTAGATGCGATGCCAACGGATGCGGGCAGGCCCACGCTCTCGCGGATTCTCGAGCGGATGAGAGTCGCGATCGTCAGGGGTGATCCGAGGCGGCGGCGAGCCCCGGACACGTCCAGGAAGGCTTCATCGATGGAGACCTGTTCGAGCGCGGGCGTGATCGTCGCGAGAATCCTCATGACCTCCTGGGAGTAGCGGCGATACAGGCCGTGACTGCCAGGAACGAACGCCGCGTGCGGACACAGGGCTCGGGCACGCGATGTCGGCATGCCGGCGCGCACACCCAAGGCTCGCGCTTCGTAGGTGGCGGACGTGACGACGCCGCGCCCCGAGGTCCCCCCAACGATGATGGGCCGCCCGACGAGGCTCGGGTCCTCGCGCATTTCGACCTGGGCAAAGAAGGAGTCCATGTCGACGTGAAGGATCGGGGTAGCTGAGTCGTCCGATCCCCAGTCGCGTTTCGCTCGCGCGTCCCTGGGAGCGTTTGACATGTCACCTCCTGCGCCCATCGACGGTCTTCGTGGTTACAGTGTCCACCATGGCACGCTCATCTTCGTCACGCGACATCTCTTTCGATACGGATTTCGGCTCTGCGCATATCCGGTGGGATGGGCCGCGTGCGACGCTCTTTCTCGGTGACGTCGAATCGTCCGCAGTTGACACGTCGGACCCCACCTACTTGGAGTTCGAGTACATGCAGCACATGGACGCTGTCGTGTCCTCGCTGTGGGGCGCTCATGATCGTTTTCGCGCGCTTCATGTGGGCGGTGCGGCGTGCGCGCTCGCCTGCGCATGGTCGTCGTCTCACCCGCAGTCCCGTCATGTGGCCGTTGAGGTTGACCGTCTGTTGGCCGAGCAGGTGCGTGAGCACTTCCCGATCCCGAAGGCCCCGCAGGTCAAGATACGCGTGGGCGATGGACGTGCGGTCCTCGACGGGACGCGCGAGGGAAGTTTCGACGTGATCGTGCGCGACGCGTTCGCCTCCGGGGTCACTCCGGATCACCTGCGTACGGTGGAGTGCGTCCAGCGGGCACGCGCGACGCTGACGGCCCGAGGCCTCTACCTCGTGAACTGCGCCCACGGCGGGGCAGCAAACGCTCGTCAGGACGTGGCAGCCCTGCGCGAAGTTTTCCCTTTCGTGGCGTCTATTCAGGATCCAAAGGTGGGACGAGGCGGGAGGCGCGGTAACGTCGTCGCCCTGGCCTGCGCGGATGGCGTCGTTGACGTCGATAAGATCGATCGCGCCCTGCGCACGCTGGCACTGCCCGCCCGCATTACGCGGCCGCGGGACCTGGAGCGATGGGTGGCGGGAACGCCCGCTCTCAGGGATGCGCAGGTCGGTTATCCTCAGGCCGATGAATGAGGCCATGGCGCGCGGGCAGGAGCACCGCCCAGGAGTCGGGCTCGGCGCCGCCTCACGCACGGATCGCTCAGGCGCGGTGGCGCGGCGACGAGGGGCCGGGTCCCCGCCCCCTGCGGCGTGCCTCAACGCGGGCGAGGACATCCTCAACGGTGTCGGGCTTGGCTACTTCCTCGGCTTCTTCAGTACGCGGCGCCCGCTGAACGGATTCGATTTCCTCGTCCTGGGCACGGGAGACCTGCGCGAGGTAGGCCTCGATCACGTCGCCAATGTCCTTCGGTGCTTTCTCGTCGCCGCTGGTCATCGGAGGCTGTCCCATGCCAGGCAGCGGGATCGCGCCCGTTCCACCGATCCACGCATCAAAGTGCTCCTCAAGAGCGGACACGGTGTGCGAGATCTCCGGATTGCCTTCGACGAGTTTCTCGATGCTCTCCTGATCCTGCGCAGCGCCCTGTTCGAGGTCACCGACCGGCAACGAGAGGTCCGCGAACTTAGCGAATGAGGTCAACAGGGCAGAGGACGCGGCTGGGTAGCCGGTGTCCGCCATGTAGTACGGAACAGCTCCGAGCAGCGCGAGCCCGCCGATCCCCTGCTGTCCCATGCGAATCTGCATGAACGTGGACAGCGGCGAGGGGAACTGCATGTGATTCGAGATCGCGCCGGATCCCGGGGGCAGCAGCGACTCGTCGGTCGCCTGCACGTGGACGGGCGTGGGACGCGTGTGCGGAACCCCCGAGGGGACGCCGTGCAATGAAAAGGTAATTTCCACGCCTGCGCGTTCGCAGATCTGACGGATCGCGGCAGTAAACGACTCCCAGTGGGCGTCGGGCTCAGCCCCGTGCAGGACCAGGATCGGATTCCCCATATCGTCTTCGACGAGGTCGAGGACGGTTTCGGGCATCACCATGTCCGGGGAGGACACCCAGTTGTCGACGGTCACGATGGGCCGGTGGGAGCGGTAGTCCATGAGGGTATCGGCATCGAACGTGGCGACCCGCTCGTTGTGCAAGGAACGCAGCAGCTGGCCAATCGCCATGCGTCCAGCTGCACCGGCGTCAATCGCCCCGTCGAAGTGGATGAGGAGAATCTTCGCCTTCGCACCCGCGGCGGGACCGTCGGCATACAGGTCGGTGGCCTTCATACTCACGTCTCCTCCTCATGCTCATGCTTCTGCCTCATGTCTAACGTACCCGCGTCGCCCCCGCCTCGTCACGCGGGAACCATTTTTGAGCTTGGGGCGAAGTCCGCACACGCCCGACGCACTGGAAGCGCCGAAAGCAAAAGTAGGGGACAATAGAGGGCCACAGAATCGAGGAGGAGCCATGGCCACGAACACTCATGATGAGTCGTCGACCGACCTTCCGTTGCCCGAACAGGATTTCGTCGACCGCGCCTACGAGCGCCTGGATGCACTGCGGGCCTCCTACCGCGAGCGCCAAGGGCGCGTCCACTCCACGCACGGCGTCGGTAACGCACAGGGATGGACTGAGCGCGAGGCCCTGTCCGCGCACCTGGGAGAGATGGCCGCCCGCCTCGAAGGCGTGGAAGAACGCCTCGTCTTTGGTCGCCTCGACATGGTGGATCGTTCTGTGCGCCACGTGGGTCGTCTGTCTCTGTCTCACGAGGACGGCACTCCCCTCCTCGTGGACTGGCGTGCTCCCGCTGCGCGCCCCTTCTATCAGGCCACGTCGGCTGAGCCGGACGGCGTCGTTCGGCGCCGTCATATTTCGACGCGTGATCGTCGAGTGATCGGCCTGGAAGATGAGCTGTTGGACGCGTCCCACGCGTCGGGGCTGGAGCTCCAGGGTGAGGGCGCGCTCATGCACGCGCTGAGCGAAGCTCGCGACGGTCGTATGGGCGACATCGTCGCCACCATCCAGTCCGAGCAGGACCGCATCATCCGCGCATCCGACAAGGGCCTCATGGTCGTCCAGGGTGGCCCGGGCACCGGCAAGACAGCGGTCGCGCTGCACCGTATCGCCTACCTTCTGTATGCCCACCGCGAGCGCCTCGAGCGCTCGGGTGTCCTCCTCGTGGGCCCATCGAGGCTGTTCCTGCGTTATATCGAGCAGGTGCTCCCCTCCCTGGGTGAGACGGGCGTCGTGTCTGTGACTGTCGGTGACCTGGTGCCGGGCGTGCATGCTCGCGCCGAAGACGACGAGGCCGTGGCGCGGATCAAGGGGCTGCCGGCGTGGGCGAAAATCGTCAAGGAGGCGGTGCGCTCGCTCGCGAAGCTGCCCGAGGGCGACCAGGTGCTACGCGTGTGGAACCGCGAGGTGACGCTCTCGCGCTCCGACGTGGAGACAGCCAGGCGCCGAGCGAAGCGCTCTGGTCGTGCGCACAACGTGGCGCGCGAGTCGTTCGCGCGCGAGCTCATGGACGTCCTCGCCCTGCGTCTTGCGCGCGAGGCCGGGGATGCCGACTCCGAGGGCGGCGTCGATCCGGAGGTGAAACGCTCGTGGCTCATCGAAATCCGCGATTCGGTGGATTGCAGGCGCGCAATCAACACGGCGTGGATGCCGACGAGCGCGGGGACGCTGCTGCGTCGGCTCTACGCGCGCCCCGAGGTATTGGCGGCGGCGAACCGCAAGGCTGGTTCTCCCCTGCGTCCCGATGAGCTCGCCGCTCTCGTGCGGCCGCGCTCGGCGCCGTGGACGGTGTCAGACGTGCCGATCTTGGATGAGTGCGAAGAACTTCTGGGTCCCATGCCCACCTCCTCCGCGTCATCGCGGGAGACGGATGAGGGTGCGGTTGAGCGCGCCCGTGAAGCGATCGAAGCCCAAAACCTGGGCGGCGGCATCGTGACAGCTCAAATGCTCGCGGACCAGGTCACCGGGCAAGATTCGTGGACGCCCCTGTCCGAGCGTGCCGCGAAAGACCGCACGTGGGCATACGGCCATATCGTGGTCGACGAAGCCCAGGAGCTCTCTCCGATGGCATGGCGTGCCCTGCTGCGCCGCTGTCCCTCCCGTTCGTTCACGGTCGTCGGAGACCTCGACCAGCGCCGCGGCAACAAGCGTCCGCCCACGTGGGAGAAAGCTCTCGGCCCAGCAGCCCGCGCCTTCACAGCCGAGTACGCTCTCACGGTCTCCTACCGCACGCCCGCGACCCTGACGACGCTCGCTGAAGGTGTCCTCGCCCGCGCCGGCGTTCCCGTCCTGTACCCGATGACCGCCGTACGCGACGTCGAGGGCTGCTACCGCGTCACCCACGTGGACGCGCCCGAGGAGGCCCCGGCCTCGCCGAAGGAAGACAGCTGCCTGTGGCAGGCCGTCGCCCGAGCCCAGCGTGAGGCCGAGGAACGCCTCGACCGCGAGGCGGGCACCTCCCGTGGCCGCATCGCCATCATTGTCGGCAACGAGCGCGCCCGAGCGTGGGGAGCCGACATGGCCGGCGAGACTGCGCTCTCCGAGCGTGTCTCCCTCCTGTCTGCCGTTGCCTCCAAGGGCCTCGAATTCGACTCTGTCGTCCTCGTCGAACCCGCCGAGATCATCAGCGACGGCGTCGGAGACCTCTTCGTGGCGCTCACGCGCGCCACCCACGACGTCCACGTCGTCCACAGCGCACCTCTGCCCGCCGGCATGGAGGAATGGTAGGAGCAACCACACCCTGACACCGCGTACCGCTTCGCGTCCCCGTCTGCCATGATGGGGGTATGACACGCGCACTGCTCCTGGAAAACCCGCACGACGTCGCCGACGATATTTTCGCCAAGTTCGGCATTGAGGTAAGGCGCGTCAAGGGTGCCCTGTCCGAAGATGACCTGATCGAGGCTCTCGAAGGCATGGACTACCTGGGTTTGCGTTCCAAGACCGAGGTCACCGAGCGCGTGCTGCGTGCGCGCCCCGAGCTCAAGGCCATCGGCGCGTTTTGCATCGGCACAAACCAAATCGATCTGGCCACGGCGACCGAGATGGGCATCGCCGTCTTCAACGCCCCCTATTCCAACACCCGCTCCGTCGTCGAACTCGCCATCGGCGAGATCATTGACCTGTCGCGCCGCGTGACCGTGAAAAACTCGCGTCTGCACCGCGGCGTGTGGGACAAGAGCGCGGACGGGGCCCACGAGGTGCGCGGCCACACGCTCGGCATCATCGGCTACGGGAACATCGGCACCCAGCTCTCCGTTCTCGCTGAGGCCATGGGCCTCAACGTCATCTTCTACGACGCCGCCGAGCGCCTCGCCCTGGGCAACGCGACGCAGATGCCCACCATGGAAGCCGTCCTCCGCGAAGCCGACATTATTTCGGTGCACGTGGATGGCCAGGAGTCCAACACGAACCTCATCGGACGCGTCGAGTTCGAACTCATGAAGCCCGGCGCCCTATTCATCAACCTGTCACGCGGCCACGTCGTCGACGTCGACGCACTGCATGCCGCGCTCGTCTCAGGTCACCTGGGCGGCGCCGCCATCGACGTGTTCCCGCAGGAGCCGCGCGCCAACGGCGACCCTTTCACCTCTCCCCTGGCGACCCTCGACAACGTCATCCTCACGCCCCACATCGGCGGCTCGACGGAGGAAGCCCAGTACGACATCGGCCGTTTCGTGGCCGCTAAGATCGGCGAATACCAGGTCAGCGGATCCACCGACATGAGCGTCAACCTGCCGAACCTGACGATGAACGTTGGCAAGCGCTCGCGCTACCGCGTGCGCCTCATCCACCGCAACGTCCCCGGCGTCATGGCGCGCGTCAACCAAATTTTTGCCTCCTCCGAAGCCAACGTCGACGCACAGATCCTGGCCACCCTCGATGAGGTCGGCTACGTGCTCACCGACATTTCGGCAGGCCTGGGACGCGAGGCACTTGAGGAGCTGAGCCACCTGCCCGAGACCATCCGCTTGATCGCGACGCCGCTGTAAAACTGTCGCGTTCATCGCGTTTCCACCTGGTTAATGGGCAGCGTGGTTACGGTATCGTAGGTATACCGTTCCCAAAGGAGGACAGATGGACCTCACGTCGCAGCTGCGCGCTCTGTACGCGCCCGGCGTTGCCTACGAGATCGCGGCCCCCGCGCAGCCCATCCCCGAGATGGTCCTGGAGGTTGCCTCGCGCTACCCGAAGCGCACAGCCATCGACTTTTTCGCGCGCCAGCTCACGTATGCAGAGCTTGCCCATGAGATGCGCCGATGCGCCGGCGCCCTCCACCAGGCGGGTGTGCGCCCTGGCGACCGGGTCGCTCTCGTCATGCCGAATTGCCCGCAGCACGCCGTTGCCGTTCTCGGCACGATGCTGCTCGGCGCGGTCGTCGTTGAGCACAATCCCCTGGCACCCGCAGGCGAGTTGGAAGGCGAGTACGCGCGACACGGAGCACGCGTGACGATCGCATGGTCCAAGACCCTCGAGAAGCTCACCTTCCTCGGACGCGGCCACACCACGTTCTCGATGGACCTGACGACGGCCCTGCCCACGGCCTCGCGCCTGGCGCTCAAGCTGCCTGTGAAGGCAGCGCGCGAGAAGCGCGATCAGCTCGCGAGCCCACGCCCGAACTGGGCCCGCTCCTGGACGCGCGCGATGCGCTCGGCCACCCCCTGGCAGGGCAGCTGCCCATCTGCCATGGATGACGTGGCTCTCCTCATCCACACGGGCGGAACGACGGGCGTTCCGAAGGCCGCCGCACTCACGCACGCCAACCTCATGGCCAACGTCGAGGAATCAATCGCGTGGGTGCCGGTGCTTCACGAAGGGGCCGAAGTCTTCTACTGCATCCTCCCGCTTTTCCACGCCTTCGGCTTCACGATTGGCTTCCTGGCGGGCCTGCGCTTGGGCGCGACAATCGCGATGTTCCCCAAGTTCGACACCGCGCTGGTCCTGGCGGCCCAACGCCGCCTGCCGTGCACGTTCTTCCTCGGCGTTCCACCGATGTACGAGCGCCTCCTCAAGGCAGCCGAGGGGACGAATGCCGACCTCTCGTCGATCCGCTTCTCGCTGTCAGGCGCCATGCCTCTCTCGGCTGCACTTGCCGATCAGTGGGAACAAGCCACCGGCGGCCTCATGATCGAAGGCTACGGCATGACCGAGGCTTCCCCGATCATCCTTGGTTCTCCTCTCGCCTCATCGCGCGCACGCGGAGCCCTTGGCATCCCCTACCCTTCCACCCAGGTCCGCATCGTCGATCCCGAAAACCCATCGCGAGAGGTGGCCGATGGCGAGGTCGGAGAACTCATCGCGCGCGGCCCACAGGTCTTTTCCGGCTACTGGAACCAGGATGAGGAAACCGCCGAAGTCTTCACGGCGGATGGCTGGCTACGCACCGGCGACCTCGTGCAGGTGCGCGACGGCTTTATCTACATGGCCGACCGACGCAAGGAGATGATCAACTCCTCCGGCTTTAACGTCTATCCCTCCCAGGTCGAAGAAGCCGTGCGGTCAATGCCCGGCATCCTCGACGTCGCAGCCGTTGGCGTACCTGCCGGAGAGTCCGGAGAGGACGTCGTCGCAGCGGTCGTGCTCGAAGCCGGCGCCTCCGTGACGCTGGGCGACCTGCGCAAGTGGGCGGAAAAATCACTCGCCCACTACGCGCTCCCTCGTCAGATTGTCGTCATGACCGAGCTTCCTCGCTCGCAGCTGGGCAAGGTCATGCGCAAGAAGGTGCGTGAGCAAATCCTGGGCGCCCAGGCGGCCGCCACGGATGCTGTTGCGGGCGCGCGCGACGCCGTCGCAGGCGCACGCGAAGCGATGAGCGAAAAGGTCGCAGAGGCACGCGGCGCCGCTTCCGAGGCCGTCGCCGAGGCACGCGTGGCCGTCGCCGGAGCGCGCGGCGCAATGTCCGAGGCCATGGCTGAAGCACGTGAAACCGCCTCCGAGGCGATGGCCGGAGCGCGCGATTCCGTCGCCGAGGCCGTGGCAGGTGCACGCGAGTCAGTGTCCGAGGCCGTGGCGGGGGTCCGTGGAATGTCTGCGGGCGCTCAGGGCTCTACCCCCACTACCGGAGACGATGCACCGACGGCTGAGCATCAGGAGACAACCGAGCGCTAATCACCAGGCATCACCACGCTGACGAGTAGTGCCCGGTCCTCGTTGAGGGCCGGGCACTACTCGCGTATCAGAATCAGTCGTCTCCGAGCAGCGTGGGCGCTGCGGCGACGGCGCGCTTGCGGGCAGAACGCGCCTTACGTGGCTTCTTCGCAGGGGTCGGCGCGCACTGGGCGGCATCTTCGACTGTCTCGGGAGCGTCGGCACCGGAAGCGGCGCTGCGCGAGCGCTCCCGCAGCGCGTGAATGGCCTGTTCGAAATCGTCGAGGTTATCAAACTGGCGATAGACGGATGCGAAGCGCAGGTATGCGACGACATCCAGATCGCGTAGGAACGGGAGGATCGCCTTTCCGACCTCGTCTGTGGACACGTTGGAGACACCCGTCGAGCGCAGCTGCTCCTCCACCTGCTGGGCAAGAATCGCGAGCTGATCATCCGACACAGGCCGCCCCTGGCAGGCCTTCTTCACACCCGATACAACCTTGTTACGGGAGAAGGACTCGACCACCCCGGAGCGCTTGACGACCTGGAATGACGAGGTTTCAAGCGTCGTGAAACGCTTCTTGCAGTGGGTGCACTCGCGACGACGTCGAATCGAGGCGCCGTCGTCCGCGATGCGCGTATCGACCACGCGCGAATCCGGGTTATGACAGAAAGGGCAGTGCACCCTTCAACGGTACACGCTCGGACCCCCATCTGTCACAGGAGTCCCACGTGCCACCGTCAGCGGACGGGGACAACAACCCTCTGGCCGGGCTGCAAGGCGCCGCGCACATCATTCATACGCTCAATGTCGGCGACGACCTGCTCGAGCGGGCGGTCCGTCTTCACGCTCTGAGCGAGGGACCACACAGAGTCACCACTGACGACCGCCTTTGTGACGGTCGGACCGTCGTACGCGTCCGGCTGAATCGCCAGACCAAGGGCACCGGCGCCAACCGAGAGGACGAGCGTGGCGAGCACGCCGGCGAACAGACCGCGACGCGAGGACTCAGACCGACGACGAGGAGCAGCAGGCGCACGCAGGTACGAGGGATCATCAATGCGCTGAGCCTCAACACGACGACGCGCAGAGGGGGCCGTAGAGATGTCACGAACAGTCGCGAGCGGCGCCTCCTCCATGACACGAAGCGGGGAACGGCGCGCAGGAAACGAGACGGCAACCTTCCTCACAACGGGAACACTCATGAGAACCTCCAGAAACCTCAATCGAACATCTGTTCGTCGAACACCTGTACGATAGCATGCAATCCACACAATGTCGAGACCCGCTCGAACATATGTTTCATTTTGTCTGCGATCGTCCTATCCTTGACACATCCAGTGGACGACCACCCGTGCACATTTGCGTCCACCCACAGGAGAGGCAGACCCCATGACCGAGCGACCGATCAGCGATCGCCACCGCGCGATCCTGCGTGTTATCAACGAAAAGTTGGCATCGAGCGGCTTCCCCCCGTCTGTGCGCGAGATCGCATCCGCAGTTGGATTGGCGTCGCCTTCGACGGTGAAGCATCATCTCGACGCGCTTGAGGCCGACGGATTCCTTGTCCGCGAGCCAGGGCTCCCTCGCGCGCTCGATCTCACTGATCGCGCGCGCACCGAGCTGGGAATCTCCCCCTCGTCGCACCCGTCGGAGAAGGTCGTTCGCATCGAAGTCCCCGTCTCCCACGTCGAGGAAGAGGGAACGGCTATTCCTTTGGTCGGACGCATCGCCGCTGGTGCGCCCATCACGGCTGAGCAGCACGTGGAGGACGTGTTCCACCTGCCAACGTCCATGACCGGGCACGGTGACCTCTTCATGCTCGAGGTCAGCGGCGAGTCAATGGTCGACGCTGGCATCTTCGACGGTGACTACGTTGTCATCCGCTCTCAGAACGACGCTCGCAACGGTGAATTTGTCGCTGCCATGATCGACGGCGAGGCCACGGTCAAGGAACTGTCCATCACGGGCGGCCACGTCTGGTTGCTCCCACGCAACCAGGACTACTCCCCCATCCCCGGCGACGAGGCCACCATCCTCGGCAAGGTCGTGACCGTCATTCGTTCGCTCTGACGCACTGCAAGAAAGAGTGGCGCCACCCAAGAGGGTGGCGCCACTCTTTATCTGTCGATGAGGATCAGAAGCCGAGGTCGCGGGCGACCTGACGCAGACGCTGGGCCGAGGCGGTCAGACCGTCACGCTCGTTGAGCGTGAGCGGCGGGTTGAGGACTCGTCCGGCGCCGTCGCGGCCCACGATGGTCGGGGCAGCCATGACGACGTCCGAGATGCCTTCCCAGTCCTCAAGCAGGGTCGAGATGGTCAGGACTCGCTGCTCGTCACGCAGGACAGCACCCGCGATATTCGCGGCGGACAGGCCAATCGCGTAGTTCGTCGCACCCTTGCCCTCGATGATCTTGTAGGCGCTCTGGACGACCTCCTGCGCAATGGAATTGCGCAGAGCCGAGTCGAAGACACCGCCGGACAGGGTCGGGCCCCACTGCGACAGCGGGACGTTGCCGATCTCAGCGCTGGACCACAGGGCGACCTCAGAGTCGCCGTGCTCACCCGCCACGTACGCGTGGATGTTCTGGGTGGCCACACCCGTCTCACGCGACACGAGGTAGCGCAGGCGGGAGGTATCCAGCACCGTGCCCGATCCGAAGACCTGGTTGCGGGGCAGGCCCGTGAGCTTGAGTGCCACGTAGGTGACGACGTCAACGGGGTTCGTCACGAACATGAAGCGGGCATCAGGGGCCACGTTCTGCAGATTCGGAACGATCTTCTTCATGAGGTTGACGGTCGAACCGGCGAGCTCCAAGCGCGACTGGCCGGGCTGCTGCTTGGCACCAGCCGTCACGATAATCAGGTCGGAACCACGAACGATCTCAACGTCGTCGGAGCCTTCGATCGAACCGGCGGGGGTGAACTGAATGCCGTGGGCCATGTCAAGGGCCTCGGCCTCCACCTTTGCCTTGTTGATGTCCTGAAGGACGATCGAGCGGGCGTCACCGCGCATCGCGCAGGCGTACGCGACAGCGGTACCAACCGCGCCGGCGCCGATAATGGCGATCTTAGAAGGACGTCCGGAGGACTTTGACGGGTACAGGGTCTGGGCTTTATTTTCCACGAGTGTCTCCTAGAGTCTGCGGGCATGTCCATTCTCTCAGATGAGAGCCTCACCGCGCCCGTTAACTGTGCGACGTTTTACACGCTCAGAGGCCACTCGCCCTACTGGTCACTCACCTTGGCGAGGCGTCGCAACGCTCCGCGGACGACCTGCGGATCCGTTGTCGGCCACATGGCGGGCAGGGACCGCATGATGAAACTGCCGTAGCGCTTGGTCACCACGCGCGGATCGAGGATTGCAACGACGCCTCGGTCATCGGTGGAACGCAGGAGACGCCCCACGCCTTGGGCCATCATGAGCGCCGCATGCGTGAGAGAGACGGACACGAAGCCGTTGCCTCCCCGGCGTTCGACGTCCATGGATCGGGCGCGCGACACCGGATCGTCAGGGCGCGGGAACGGAATCTTGTCGATGACGACGAGGCGGCAGGCTTCCCCTGCGACGTCGACCCCCTGCCACAGGGACATCGTGCCCACGAGGCAGGAGTCGCGTTCCTCCCGGAAACGCTGGATCAACTGCGCCAGGGTTTCCTCGCCCTGCAGGTAGACGGTTAAGTCGGTTTGCTCACGAAGGGCTTGTGCTCCAGCCATCGCCCCGCGGCGTGATGCGAAGAGAGCAAGCATCCCGCCACCCGAGGCCTGCGCAAGTTCGACGAGCTCGTCGAGCAGTGCGTCGGAGGGCCCGTCGCGCCCGGGCAGCGGCAAGTGGGTCGCCACGTAGCGGATGCCCTGGCGTGCGTGGTCGAAGGGGGATCCCACGTCGATGCCGTGCCAGGGCACGCCGGAGACGGCCATGCCGGACTGTGCGGCCATGAAGTCGAAATTCCCGCCGAGCGCGAGCGTTGCCGACGTGAGGATCGCGGGTCGCTCGCCGATGCCGTTCCCACCGATCGCCGCTGACACGTCAAGGGGGCCGACGGTCAGGCGCGCGTTGTCCGATTCGTCCTTCGTGATGTAGGCGATCGACTGGTCGGGGTCGCGTCCCCACGCGTCGAGAGCGCCGATCAGTTCATCGATGGCGGCGCGGGCCAGGAGCTTGGCGGCGGGCTCTCCCTGCGCCTCGGACACTTCGTGGCTGGCACGCCGGGCCGCGCTGTCCAGCACGATCATCGCATCGACGAGGGCGCTCGGGCGGTACTCGAGGAGCCCGGGCTCCAGGGGCGCCATGGCGGCACCCAGCCCGGCCCCGGCCTCGTCAAGGTCCGTGGAATCGATGGACAGATTCGCGCGCAGGGAGCGCGCCACGCGGCTCACGCGGGCCACCGTCAGGTCGGCGGCCGCCTGGGAGCGCACACGGTCGGCTAGCTCGTGGGCCTCGTCGATGACGACGGCGTCATACTCGCCGAAGAGCTCGCCCTCGCCGCAGGCATTGATGCCGAACAACGAATGATTCGTGACAACGACGTCCGCCTCGGCAGCCTCCAGGCGGGCGGCCTGCGCGAAGCATTCGTCGATGAGCGGGCAATGCTTGCCCAGGCACTCGGGTTTGGCGACCGAGGCGTGGTGCCAGGCCCGGTCCGACACACCGGGCACCAGATCGTCGCGGTCTCCCGTCGTGGTTTCGCTGATCCACTCACGGATGCGCACGATCTCCTTGCCGAGCTCACCCGTCGGGCCGACGCTGATGTCCCGATCCTCAAACAGGGTGCCCTCGGTGGGGTACCCGCCGTCCAGCTTGTGCAGGCACGCGTAGTTCGACCAGCCTTTGAGCACCGCGACCTTCAGGCGCGTACCTGTCACCGAGGCGACCGCATCAAGAGCAACCGGCGCGTCCTTGACAAGGATCTGGCGCTGGAGGGCGAGCGTCGCCGTCGAAACGACCCCGCGAACCCCATTCGTTGCGCAGTGCGTCAGCAGGGGCACCAGGTAGCCGAGAGACTTGCCTGTGCCCGTGCCTGCCTGCACGAGGAGGTGGTGACGATCCTCCAGGGCCGCAGCTCCTTCGGCGACCATCGAGGCCTGTCCCTCGCGCGCGGACCCGCCCATCAGGGAGACGACCGCATCGAGGACGCGACCCGAGGCCTCGACCAGGTCCTCGCTCACGAAGCGCTCACCGCCGCGTCGCCCACGGTGCCGCTCACCGCCTCGCGGGCGATGACGGCGGCCAGGGCCTCATCGACGCGCGCGACGATGCGCGTGCCCGCCTCCACGTATTCTTCGCGCTCGACGTCGCCTTCCTCGTGGATTCGATGCACGAGGGAGCCGGCCGAATACGGCAGGATCGCGTCGACGGCCACGCGAGGACGGGGAAGCATGTCCTCAAGGGCAGCGCGCAGCGCCTCCACACCCCAGCCCGTGTGGGCGCTGAGCGGGACAGCAGTCGGAAAGACTGTGCGCAGCAGCGCAATCTGCTCGGGCGACGCCAGGTCGGCCTTATTCAGGGCAATGAGCTCAGGAATGTCCGAGGCGCCCTCAATCGTGTCGATGACCGAGCGCACGGCCTGCACCTGTGAGACCGGGTCGGGGTGGGCGGCGTCCACGACGTGCAAGATGACATCGGCCTGCCCGACTTCCTCCAGGGTCGAACGGAAGGCCTCGACCAGCTGTGTGGGCAGGTTGCGCACGAAGCCGACCGTGTCGGTGAGCGTGTACTCGCGCCCGTCTGCGGCGCGCGCACGGCGCACCGTCGGGTCCAGCGTGGCGAACAGCGCGTCCTGGACGAGGACGCCCGCGTCCGTCAGTCGGTTGAGCAGCGTCGACTTGCCTGCGTTCGTATACCCGGCGATCGCCACCGACGGCACACCCCCACGACGGCGGGAGTGACGCTGCGTGCGGCGGGCAGGTTCCATGCGCGCGATGTCCGCGCGCAGCTTCGCCATGCGCGTACGGATGCGGCGACGATCCAGCTCGATCTTGGTCTCGCCGGGACCCCTGGAACCGATACCCGCACCACCAGCGACACGGCCGCCAGCCTGGCGCGACATTGACTCGCCCCAGCCGCGCAGACGCGGCAGCAGGTACTCAAGCTGAGCGAGTTCCACCTGCGCCTTACCCTCACGGGACTTGGCGTGCTGGGCGAAAATATCGAGAATCAACGCTGTCCGGTCGACGACCTTGGCGTCGACCACGTCCTCCAGCCCGCGGCGCTGCGAGGGAGCCAGTTCCTCGTCAACGATGACGGTGTCGGCCTCAACGCTACGCACGATCTCAGCCAGCTCGCGGGCCTTGCCAGACCCCAGGTAGGTTGCGGGGTCGGGTTTCATGCGGCGCTGGATGATACCGTCGAGCACGCGCGAACCGGCGGTCTCCGCGAGCGCGGCGAGCTCGCGCAGCGAGTTCTCGGCTTCTTCTTCGCTCTGCGTGGTGCGTAGGCCCACGAGCACGACTTTTTCGAGTCGTACCTGGCGGTATTCGACCTCGGAGATGTCCTCGCGGTCGGAGGCACCCGTGTCGACGCGGCGCGTGCCCGCGCGGGCCTCGC
>USPB01000009.1 GCA_900556405.1 uncultured Actinomyces sp. | reverse complement strand
CGCCTACGCGGGGGCGACCGTCAGCGCCCTGAACGCGCTCGGCGCATCGGACGTGTCCGTCTACTCGACGTCTGGGCGCGCCCGCGAATTCGCCCAGGGACGAGGCATCGGCTGGGTTGATGCCGCAGGCCTGCCCTCTGCGCTGGAGCGCGCCGAGCTGGTCATCACCTGCCGAGGGCTCGGAAGCCCCGTCCTGACGCGCGACATGGCCGCAGCCTCCGGGCGCACCGTCGTCCTGGACCTTGCGCTCATGCGCGACACCGAAAGCTCCGTCGCCTCGCTGCCGAACGTGACGCTCATCGACCTGCCAACCATCCAGGCGTCGGTCCCGACCGCCGATGCCGACGCGCTTGAGCGCGCCCGCTCCATCATCGACGAGGAGGTCTCCTCCTTCGAGCGCGGCCTCGGCGCGCGCTCCATGGACCCCGTCGTGCGACACCTGCGCTCACGCGTCTTCCGCATCGTCGAGGAGGAGATCGACCGCCTCGGCGACGCTCCCCTCTCGACCGACGACACTGCCCGCGCACTGCGCCACCTGGCCGCGCGCCTCATCCACAACCCGACCGTGCTCGCGCGCCGGGCGGGCGAGGAGAGCCAGCAGGAACGCTACCTCGAGGCCCTCAGCGTGGTCCTCGGCATCGACGAGTCCGCCCTGGTTTCGGGGGGAGACACGCACTCTCACACTTTCTCGCCAGGTGATCACGGCGATCCTCGCGTCGGCGCTTGCCCCCGCGATGTTCATACACTGGGAGCATGAGCACCCAGAAGAACGATCCACGCGCACTCGCCCTCGGCGTCTCCTGCTACGTGATCTGGGGTTTCTTCCCCCTGTACTTCTCACTGCTCTCCCCCGCCGGTGCCGTTGAGGTCATCGTCCACCGCGCGGTCTGGGGCCTGTTCTTCTGCGTGGTTGCGCTCGCTGTGACGGGGTCGCTGGGGAAGGTGCGCGCACTCATCGCGGATCGTGGAGCCCTGTGGCGCCTCGCGGTCGCGGGCGCGCTCGTCGTCGTCAACTGGTCGGTGTACGTGTACGCAGTCCTCGCCGGCCACACAACCGACGCGGCGGTCGGCTACTTCATCAACCCCCTCGTCACGATCGCTCTGGGCCTCATCGTGCTGCGCGAGCGAGTCACCCCCATCCAGAAAGTGGCCCTGGCCCTCGGCGTTGTCGCCGTCGTCATCCTCGTCATCGGCCAGCGCTCGGTCCCCATCGTCTCACTCACGCTCGCCCTAACATTTGGCCTGTACTCACTGGTGAAAAAGGACGTGGCCGCGCGCGTCGACCCCCTCGCGGGCATGGCAGTCGAAACCGCGGCGGTCTCGCCCTTCCTGCTCGGCTACTACGCGTATCTGGTGGCCACGTCCTCCACGTCCTTCCACGCCATCGCGTCTTCCGACGGCTCCGGGTTGTCGTGGCCCGTTCACCTCGCGCTCCTGGTGGGCGCGGGCGCACTGACGATGATCCCGCTCATCATGTTCGCCTCGGCGGCAAGGGGCCTGACCCTGGGGACCATGGGCTTCCTGCAGTACCTGGGCCCGACCCTGCAGCTCCTCGTCGCCGTGTTCATCTTCCACGAGAGCGTGCCCGCATTCCGCTGGATCGCGATGGGCGTCGTGTGGGTGGCGCTGGCGTGCCTGAGCGCCGACTGGCTGGTCTCCTCCGTGCGCGCCAAGCGCCTGGCCCGCGCGGGTCACCAAGCCTGATTCCGCCGGGCGCGCCGGGTACGTCGGGCACGTCGAGCCTGCGAGGAGCGCCCACAACCACCCACCGCAAGAAAATTCGCCCAACACGGGGCCTTCGCGGGATCGCCCGCGAAAAAGTTCGCCCGGCACGGGGCCTCCACCGGCATTTCCGCTAAAAAGTTCGCCCAGCGCAGCCCCTACACGGTATTTCCGCGAAAAAACTCGCCCAGCACGCCAGAAACCGCCAATTTTGGGCCGTTTTGAGCTCGCAGGGCGAACTTTTTCGCGCTCACTCCCACCACCAGACCAAGCAGGGAGAACTTTGTACCGCACGCGGGGCCGGTGACGGTACAAAACTCTCCCGGCACACACCCCCAGCAGGCCCACCCGGTACAAAACTCTCCCGGCTCGCCCGAAATACCCATTTTCGGCGCATTTTGCGCCAGCAGGGAGAATTTTGTACCGCTTTCGCCACCACCAGACCAAGCAGGGAGAAGAAAGTCACGCACCAACGCTCACCTCGCCCCACCAACGTGCCCCTCTCCCAATTTCGCACGTAATTCGATTACATGAACTTTCAACAACACTCAGAAACGTTGAAATACCAACGATCACAATTCAAATCTTGAAACATTCGCACGGGAATTACGTGCGAAATTGATGAATCTGGTGCGGAGGGCGCCGGAGGGTCCGGAGGGTACGAGCGAGCTTCGAGACGTGGGGCCTGGCTGCGGCGGCCGTGGGCGACGGCAGGGCCAGGGCACATACAGGCACGCCCGATTGGAGGCCGCCGCGGGGCCTGCAGGGCCAGGGCGGAAAACGAGCCGACGCGCCGAACCAGCAACCAGGCTCCACTGGTGTGAAGGGCGCCGGAGGGTTCGGGGGGCCAGGGCGGGCCTCGAGATCGACCACTCCGAGCCGCAGGCTCACGTGTGGCGATCTCGCGGGCAGGCCGCCGCACACCGGCACACACAGCGGCCAGGCCGAAACACACCAGCCACGCGGCGGCCGGAGATCAGGCGGCGCCCGGAACACCAGCGGCGCCGCAAGCACCACCAGGGCCCGGGCAAACCGCCCTTACTCTCCGCCGCCGGGCTCGGGGCGTCCCGTGTAGTTGACGAAGCGCGCCATGTCGCCCTGGAAGAGGGCGGTGACGGTCGCGGTCGCGCCGGCGCGGTGCTTGGCGACGATGATGTCGGCTTCGCCGGGGCGGTCTTCCTTGTCGTAGTAGTCGGGGCGGTGCAGCAGAATAATGATGTCCGCGTCCTGCTCGAGCGAGCCGGACTCACGCAGGTCGCTCATCATGGGCTTGCGGTCGGTACGGCCCTCGGAGTTACGGTTCAGCTGCGCGACCGCGATGACCGGAATGTCGAGGTCCTTGGCCAGGAGCTTCAAGTTTCGCGACATCGCGGAGACTTCCTGCTGACGCGACTCGACCTGGCGGCCGCTCGTCATCAGCTGGAGGTAGTCGATGACGACGAGGCCGAGGTTTTCCTGCTGCTTGAGGCGGCGGCACTTCGAGCGGATCTCCGAGATCGTGATGTTCGCGGAGTCGTCGACGTACAGGGGCGCTTCGCTCATGCGGGACGTGGTTTCGGCGACCTTACGCCAGTCGACGTCGCTCATCTTGCCGGCCTGCATCTTGGACAGGCGCACGCCGGATTCGGCGGAGAGCATGCGCATCGCGATTTCCTGCGAGCTCATTTCCAGCGAGAAGATCAGCGACGTGATGCCGTGCTTCATGGACGCGGAGCGGCAAAAATCCAGGGCGAGTGTGGACTTACCCATGGCGGGTCGGGCGGCGACGATGATCATCTGGCCGCCGTGCAGGCCCTGGGTAAGTTCGTCGAGGTCGGTGAAGCCGGTGGGCACGCCGTTGAGCTTGCCCTGGTTCTTCTCGATGTCTTCGAGAGCGTTGAGGATGTCGGAGCTCATCTGCGTCATGGACACGTAGTCGGTGGTTTCGCGCCCGTCGGAGACGGCGTAGACCTCGGCCTGGGCCTGGTCGACGATCTCGTCGACGTCGCCGCCGGCGTCCGCGTAGCCGAGCTGGACGACGCGCGTGCCCGCGGTGACGAGGCGGCGCATGATGGCCCGCTCGCGCACGATGCGCGCGTAGTAGGCGGCGTTCGCGGCGGTGGGCACGGAGGCGATGAGGGTGTGCAGGTAGGCGGCGCCGCCGACCTTCGACAGGAGGCCTGCGCGCTTGAGTTCGCCGGCGACGGTGATCGCGTCGGCGGGTTCGGCGCGGCCGTTGAGTTCGACGATGGTGTCGAAGATGGTCTCGTGGCTGGGCTGATAGAAGTCCTGCCCGCGCAGCATTTCGGAGACGACGTTGGCGGCTTCGGTCGTCAGCATCATCGATCCGAGGACGCTCATCTCCGCGTCGATGTCCTGTGGGGGGACGCGGTCGAATTGGTCGTCGGACATCGTGATCCTTTCGGGTCCGCGGGCGTGTAGGGACGAGGCCGGGGCAGGGCTGAGTGCCGCGAGCGCGGCCTGAAGCCCTGTGGATAGAGGGCCTTCAGGCGAAGACTAACGCGTTGTAGGAGATTGCGCGACCGGCGCTGTGCACGGACATGTGCACATATTGTGGATAACCTGTGCACAACGCCGACGGCGCCTGTGAACAACGTGAAATGACCGATCTGTCAGGGCAGATATGCTCATCACAGTCACATCGTTGTCATTCATTGGGCCGTCTAGAATTTCCCAGTGCGCGGCTTTCCACAGGCCTGTGCACACATTGTGGATAAGAATCGGAGTGTCATGACGAGCACACAGGGACCCAGCGACCCGACCTCACCGTCGAAGCGTGAGGAGGTCCCGGCCTCGTCGATGCCGACGATCACGACGCGGATGATCCTCTCGCTCGCGCTGCCCTCCTTGGGGGCTCTCATCGCCGAGCCGCTGTTTACCGTCATCGATTCGACGATGGTCGGTCACCTGGGGACCCCGCAGCTGGCGGGCCTGGGTGTCGCGTCGACCGTGCTGAACACGGCGGTCGGGCTTTTCATCTTCCTCGCCTACTCGACGACGTCCTTGGCGGGGCGTCACCTGGGGGCCGGGCGGCGCGATCTTGCGGTCCGCTCTGGGGTCGAGGCCATGTGGCTGGCGGGAGGCCTCGGCCTCCTCGCCGCGATCCTCCTGGCGGTTTTCGCCTCTCCCCTGCTCACCTGGCTGGGGGCGAACGAGGCGACGCTGCCGCACGCCCTGGGGTACCTGCGCGCGTCCGCGCCCGGCCTCGTCGGCATGTTCGTTGTCCTGGCGGCCACCGGGACCCTGCGCGGGTTGCAGGACACGCGCACTCCCCTGGTCGCGGCGTCTGCGGGCGCGGCGTTCAACGCGGTGGCGAACTGGGTGCTCATGTACCCGCTCGGCATGGGGGTCGCGGGGTCGGGCCTGGGCACGGCGATCACGCAGACGCTCATGGCGGTCTTCCTCGGGTGGATGATCGTGCGCGCCGCCCGTCGCGAGGGGGTGAGCCTGCGCCCTTCCACCTCGGGTCTGTTCGGCGCGGCGGTCGAGGGAGCTCCCCTGCTCGTGCGCACCCTTGCCCTGCGCGTCGCCCTCCTGGCGACCCTGAGCGCGGTCACCGCGATCTCCACCCAGGCCCTGGCTGCCCACCAGATCGTGTGGACGCTGTGGACGTTCGCCGCGTACGTGCTCGACGCGCTCGCCATCGCCGCCCAGGCGCTGGCCGGATTCACGGCCGGCACCGGCGAGCGCGGCGCCATGCGCCCGCTCCTGCGTACGCTCTCGCGCTGGGGCGTCTGCTTCGGCGTGGCCGTCGGCGTCGCCCTGGCGATCACCGCGCCCTGGATCACGCGCATTTTCACGACCGACCAGGGCGTCATCGACGACGCGACCGTCGCCATCATCGTCAGCGCTTTCTTCCAGCCGGTCGCCGGGTACGTCTTCCTCCTCGACGGCGTCCTCATCGGCGCGGGCCGAGGCCGCTACCTGGCCGTCGCCGCCGTCATCAACCTGGTCGTGTACGCGCCCCTCCTGTGGGTCATCGCCCACTCCGCCTCGCTCACCGCGCGCCCATCGCTGGCCCTCGCGCTCGTGTGGCTCGCCTACTCGGCCGTCTACACGGGCATGCGGGCGCTCACCAACGGGCTCGGCGCCCGCTCGCTGTAGCCGATCGACGAGGCCGGGGCAGGCCTCGTCCCCACCTGCGGTTTCGCGCGGGGTTCGGCGTCCCCGCGGGGCGGGCCCAGGCCTCGTCCTGAGGGGCCCAATCGTGACCGGAAACGCCCTAGCGAAGACGCTCCCACCCGTGTAAAGTGGGTAGCTGGACTGTCCGCACCCGCGGCCGGTCCAGCAGGCCCCCAGGGGCCATACGCAACGCCCTCCTGTCACGGACCGTCCGTGACCGTAAAGACCATAGGAGGTGGGAACCAACGTGCGTAACTACGAACTGATGGTGATCCTCGATCCTTCGATCGACGAGCGCACCGTCGCCCCCATGATGGAGAAGTACCTGGCACCCGTGGCTGCCAACGGCGGATCCGTCGAGAACGTTGACGTCTGGGGCAAGCGCCGCCTTGCTTACGACATCCTCAAGCGTTCTGAGGGCATCTACGTCGTCATCGACATGACCACGACCCCCGAGGTCGCTCTCGAGATCAACCGCCGCATGGGCATCGACGAGACCATTCTCCGTACGAAGCTCCTGCGCCCCGACGCTCACTGAGCCGACACCACACCCTCTAAGCCCGAGGAGCCGACATGGCCGGAGATACCGTCATCACTGTCATCGGTAACCTGACCGCTGACCCCGAACTGCGTTGGACGCAGTCCGGCGCTGCGGTCGCCGATTTTACGGTGGCCTCCACCCCCCGAACCTACGACCGTAACGCCGGTGAGTGGCGCGACGGCGACACCCTCTTCATGCGCTGCTCCGTGTGGCGCGAGACCGCTGAGAACGTCGCCGAATCGCTGCGCAAGGGCATGCGCGTCATCGTTCAGGGTCGCCTCACCCAGCGCTCGTACGACACCCAGCAGGGTGAACGTCGCACGGTCGTTGAGCTGCAGGTCGACGAGGTCGGCCCCTCCCTGCGCCGCGCACGCGCACAGGTCACCCGCGTCCAAGCGCCGTCCGCGAGCGCGTCGGCCTCTGGTGGTGCGGCTGGGTGGGGTCGGGAGGCTCCGCAGCATGATCCGTGGGGCTCGCAAGCGGCCACGTCTGAGCCGCCGTTCTGATCGGTGCTGTAGGTAAGGAGTAGGGCATGAATGGGCTTGAGTTGTTCGAGTACACGGGGCATGAGATTCGTGTGCAGGTCGACGAGGCGGGTGCGCCGTTGTTCGTGCTTGCCGATCTGGCGTCGGCGCTGGGTATCGCGAACGTGACGCAGCTGCGCTCGCGTCTGTCCGATGACCTATGTCTGACATACCCCATGCGTGATCGGCTTGGGCGCTCACAGCAGGTGTGGGTCGTGACGGAGCCGGGCTTGTATGAGGTGATTATCCGGTCGGATAAGCCAGAGGCGGCGGCGTTTCGGCGTTGGGTGACAGGCGAGGTTCTGCCGACGATACGTAAGTACGGCGTGTATGCGACTGAGTCGGCGGTCGATGCGATGTTGGCGGATCCGGAGACGATGATCCGGACGTTGACGGCGCTGCGGGATGAGCGTGCGGCGCGTGCGCGGGCTGAGGCGGTGGCGGCTGAGGCTGTGGCCGAGGTTGAGGCGCAGCGCCCTCACGCTGATCTGGGGCGCGCGGTTGCGGCCTCGGGAGAGGCGATGCTGCCGAGCGTGTTCGGAACTGTGTTGTCGGCGCGCGTCGAGGGCATGGGGCCGAACAGGTTTTGCCGGTGGCTGCGCGAGGCTGGCTACGTGTATCGGCGTGGCGGGCAGATGGTACCGACCGCGCGTGCGATCACGCAGGGGCTGCTAGAGGCCTCAGAGGTGCAGGTGCCCGGCGGCGGCGTGCGTGTGCAGACCTGGGTGCTGCCGAAGGGTCAGGAGCGGTTTGCGCGTGAGCTGCTCGCTGAGCGGGCGGTGGCGTCGTGATCGAGAGGCATTGCCCGGACTGCGGCGTCGTCCTTGAGGCTGGGCACGCGAGGTGTCGGCCGTGTTTCCTGCGTTTCGAGGCCCGTCATCAGAGGTTGACCGAGCGCTTCTGGATGGAGCGCAACTACCCGGAGTTCAGGCCACGTGACTTGTTCCCCGAGGACATGGATATCTCATCGACGCGAGAGGAGATCATACGATGAGTGAGACGCAGTCAGGATCCGATCATCATGTGTTGGAAGCCAGAGGAGATGAGGTTGCCGGCAGCACCGGTAAGCATCGGGGCTACCCACGTCTTGAGGATGGTTCCACAGTGGGACCAGAATTCGTTCCGCTTATGTTCGTCCGCGATACACGTTCCGAGGCTGAACGCCGTGCCAGCCGCTTGCGTGCTCAGTGCGCGAAGCGCAACAACGTCTATGTCTTCTCCGTTGAGGAGATCAAGGCAGCGTGCGACCAGGTATCGCAGGTAGCCGAGAGCATTCTCGGGCAGACCGGAGGCTTGCCCGGTGATGTAGTCCTGCATCTTCTCAAGGGCATCTTGGAGGGCACCGCGAGCCTCCGGGGTGAGGGGCTCGGGCAGAAGGCCCCGGCTGGCAACGTCCTTACCGATGTAGCGGATCATCGAGATCTTGAGGGACTCAAAGGTGACACGGGTCTCGTCCCAGTTGCTGGTGCGGAGTAGGAGCATCTGGTGAATCTCATCAAGAAGGCCAAGCGCGGGATCATCAGCGTCGCTCGCCCGCGCGAGTTCTTTGGCTTCGAAGAGGGACTGCATGACTCGGCTGTGAAAGTCAAACCACTCGGTGTCTCCCGCAAGGGATCTCAGTGTCGGGGTGTACCGCTCGTTCGTGGAGTTGATTGCTTCGAGGTACGACGCGAGGTCGGCAAAGGGGTTATTGCTCATGTGTCGAATCGTAGCCCGCCCAAGGCTGTGTGAGCGCATGTTTGGTGAATGTTGAGTATGTGAAAGGAGGAACCACCTATGTCGTGGCTGAAAACAAGCGATACGGCAGCGATGAATCCGCGAGTGCTCGCGGTCGCGTCGGTGCCGGGCGCGACTGTTCAGGACGTCAACGCGGTGTATGGGTTCGTGCATCGCTGTGCTGTGTATTGCGCTCAGTATCGGGGTGACTATGTGATCGAGCCAGCGGCGTATATCACGATGGGTTTTGGTGACCACGAGCGCCTGATTGACTTGGCGGTACAGGTGGGACTCATGTTTTGGGTCGAGGACGAAGCGGGTGTTCGCTCGCTGCACGTACTTGATGATGAGGACAACTTCGTTCACATGCTCTCACCGGAAGAAAACGAGTGGGCAGCGCAACGTAATCGCGACAACCGCGATTGGACCCTCAAGGGGCCAGTGTTATTGCGTGACGGCGATAACTGCAGGTATTGCGGTGTGCACGTGACGTGGACTGGCCGCAAGACCGGTCAGCGGCGTGGGACGTTGGACCATCGTGTGCCGGGTGAGCCTGGCACCGTGGACACACTCGTTGTCGCGTGTACACGTTGTAATTCGTCGCGCGGGGAGGATGAGTCGGGCGCGTGGGATCGCGCTCATCCTCTCCTCCCGGTTCCCGCACATCCGGTGTGGGGGAAGTGGACAATGCGCAACCTAGCGGATAACGGTTTCCTCGACGATGTCGAGTCGCATGGTGATGCCGCTGACGGTCGTAGCGACCGCGCCTCGGGCGCGCCCTCGGTGGGTGTGGCCTCGGGCAGCGTTGACGCTCCTGTCGGCGTGGGTATCCCCGTGGGGTCCGAGGGTAACCGAGGAGAGGTCGACCCCGGCGCACCTGATCAGTGCGCGCCCGAGGGTCCTTCTCCTCGTGACCCCGCCCGCGAGCGCGATTCCGTCGCTGGAGAGGCAGTTGTGTTCAAGGTGGCGTCGTCCTCTCCCCCACTTGGAGGTGAGCGTATTCGCGAATTATTCGCGAATAGGGATCGAATGCCGAGGGTTACGGATTCGAATGCGTCGGGTCGGGCCGGGACGGGTCGGGCCGGGACGGGTCAGGCCGGGACAGGTCAGGCCGGGACGGGTCGGGCCGGGACGGAAGGCGCGTCCCTTGCGTCAGAGCAGAAAAAGCGTAAGAGAAGGAGAAGGAGAAGGAGTAGGAGATGACAGACGAGCACGCACAGGTGCTGGACAAAATTGAGGACGCGATAGGTGCACTGGTAGCGCAGAGGCACGGGCCAGGGAGACTGGTCGGGGCGTGGGAGATCATGATCGAGACGATTGATCCATCTCGTCCGGACATAACGGCCTGGATGACGGACGGCCGGGGGTCGATGCTGGCGCGGCGCGGCCTCATTGAGGTGTGCCGTGACACGTACCGGGGCGACATCAAGGACGTGGATGACGATGAGTAGGGCAATGACTGGTGAGGTGTGCCCGGTGACGGGAGAACCGTTGGTGCCGGGTGAGTATTTGTCGCGGGGTGGTGCGGCGCGTCTGAGGGTTGCGACTCAGGGCCTACCTGGCCTCATGGCGGATCTTGAATACATCGCATCGAGGAAGTCTGTGCAGGGCGAGGCGGGAGGTTCGTCGGGGCATTCGACATCGTCGCCTCCGATCCGGCTCGCTCTCATGCTTGAGGTCGACGAGATGGCCTCGGCCCTGCAGACGTGGGGTGATGAGCTGATTCGTCTCGTGATGGGGCCGAAGTACTGCGTGCCTGCGAGGGATTGGCGGATGGTTGCTCAGTTGTTCGCCGCGCACGAGGATCGCGTGCGGCGTTGGCCGCTGGCGCAGCAGTGTGCTGACGAGGTGTTGTACTCGATCAAGCGGCTTGAGCGCCTTGCGGCTCCGGCGCACGCGCGGCTCGTGTTCGTTGGGAAGTGCCCGCGTTGCAGCGCTGACTTGCTCGCGCGGGAGGGTGCCGATGAGGTGAAGTGTCGCGAGTGCTGGCAGCAGGTTGACTGTCGGACGGCCGTCGTGTTGATGATGGCCGAGGCGAAGCGCCTTGAGCTGCCGCGCCCGCGTGCGACGAGGGTTGCGGAGCTGATCGTCGGCAAGCCCATCAGGGATGCGACAGTGCGGTCGTGGTGTCAGCGGCAGAAGCTGCGGCCGGTCTCGCCGGAGGTCGGGTACCGCAAGTACAGGGTCGCCGACATCGTCAACCTCGCGTCCTGACAGGAGCCACCCCCGGGTAGTGCTGCCAGCACCCCGGGGTGCTTCCATACCCGGAGGGGCTTTGCGACCACCCCGGGGTGCTTGCAAACACCCCTGGGGGGTGTTCTGTACCCAGGGGGCGTCTGAAACCACCCCGGGGGGTTTTGCGAAACACCCAGGGGGCAGGTCTTGCGAAGATACTGCAACGGTGTATATTTCTAGTGTGGCCTTCCGCGTAAGTGGGGGGCCATTCGAGTTTGGCGAGGGGGTGGCGCGAATGGTGTCATCCCGGACCGGCACGAGTCAGTACAAGCACTGGCGCACGCGAGTCCTCGCGGCCGGACGTGCAGCTGGCATCACGCATTGCCCGGTTTGCAACGTGGTTCTTGATTATGTGAACACTCGGACGCCGTCGTCGGCCGAGCCTGATCACATTCTGCCTCATCGTTGGGGCGGCAAAAACGTCCTTGAGAACGGTCGAGTGCTGTGCCGTCGCTGTAATCAGTCGCGCGGCGATCGCGTGAACGCGCCAAAACGGCAGGCTCGGCCGTCCTCAGTTGACGTTGATTGGTGAAAAAGCCCTGTTTGCGGCGTGTTTTCAACGGAGATAGGGGCACCTCCCCCTCCCTCCCCCCGCCCTCGCTCCCACAGCGGTATAGCGCCATACCCCCCCGCTTTCAGGCGGGTTGAGCTGGAAAAATGCTGACCGACCGTGTTCGTTTGACACGCGGCCACTGGGGGCGCGTGGCGGGGTGCTGGCGCTCGCGGTAGGCGTTATTCGTTGGTTTTTGGCGGTTGAGGGGGTGGCTAGGGGTGGCGAAGAAGAAGGCGGACGCGAAGAAGGCGGATGCGTTCGATGAGCTTGAGGCTCGCAAGAAGCTGCTTGATCTGACTCTCGCGTCCCTCGAGTACGCCGAGTTCGACAAGCGCGCGCCCCTGATTCGTGAGGCGCGGGCGCTGATTTCCGAGATTTCAGGTACCTCGGGGGCCGCTGTCCCGGAGGCGGTGAAGGGAGAGGGGGGCCAGGTTGTCGACTTCCAGCAGCGATTGGCGAAGCATCGAGCAGGCTCCCCGGCTGCGGGCCGCCGTTGAGCGCCGCGCAAAAAGCTTCGGCGAGCTCGCGGGCGAGTTCGCGTCGACTTTCGGGCTGATGCCTGATGCGTGGCAGCAGCTCGTCCTGGACGACTGGCTCGCCGCCTCGGCCAAGGATGAATGGAAGCACCCGGTCGCTGGCCTGTCCGTGCCTCGCCAGAACGGCAAGAATGCGTTGCTCGAAATGCGCGAGCTCTTCGGCATGGTCCTGCTCGGTGAGACGGTGATTCATTCGGCGCACGAGGTCAAGTCGGCACAGGCGCACTACCGCAGGTTCAAGGAGTTTTTCGGGAAGAAGGCCGACGACGAGGCCGCTCGATACCCTGAGCTAAACGCGATGGTCGAGCAGGTCCGCAACGTCAACGGCCAAGAAGCGATCATCCTCAAGAACGATCCGTCGCGCGGCTGGCACGGCGGCTCCCTGCGTGTCATCGCGCGCTCGAAGTCCTCGGGCCGCGGCTTCACCGCTGACCTGATCGTCCTCGATGAGGCGCAGGAGCTGACAGAGGATGCTCTCGAAGCGATCACGTCGACCGGCTCAGCCGGTCACCTCGGCAACTCCCAAGTGCTGTACACAGGAACGCCTCCAGGACCGAACGCCAACGGCCAGGTGTTCGAGCGCATCCGAGACCAGGCGCTGTCCGATCATCCCGGCGCGATGTGCTGGCACGAATGGAGCGCGGACCCGGATAAGCCACTGCGCATGGACGACGTCAAGACCTGGGAAGCCACAAACCCCGCGCTGCTGGCAGGTCGCATGAAGCGCGCGTTCATCGAGCTGGAGCGTAAGACGCTCTCGGATGAAGGCTTCGCGCGCGAGCGCCTCGGGATGTGGCCGGCGAACGCGGGAGCGTCGCGGGCGATCGACCCGACCACATGGGATGCATCAGCGGCAGTCGCGCCTGTTAATGGCATCCGGTCATTCGCTGTCGCGTTCAGTGCGGACGGAAAGCGGCAGGCCCTCGCGGGCGCGATCAAGTGGACCTCGGACAGGGAGAGCGGCTTCCACGTGAACGTCATCGACACGTTCACCGGGTCAACGGACGACGGTGTGAAGGCTGTCGCCGACTGGCTTGCCGCACGACGCGACCGTACAGCGCAGATCAACATCGTCGGAGGCTCCGGCGCGGCGGCGCTCGCGGACGCTCTGCAGGTTCGTGGCGTGCCCACGAGGATCGTACACATCATGACGACCCGCGAGTACCTCGAATCGTGCTCGCTGTTTTTCGAGGGTCTGCGCGACGGGCGCATCACGCACCCGATCGGTGATCCGCAGGACGCTCTCAACTCGGCGGTGGCCGTGTGCGACAGGAAAATTCGCGCCCGCGACGGCGCGTGGGGATGGGAAGCCAGTATCCCCGATGGAGACGAAACCCCGCTAGAGGCCGTGTCTGCGGCTGTTCTGGCGGCTAAGACGACCCGGCGCAGGCCGGGCAAGAAAGCGAGGGCCCTGTGAGCGCAAAGAAGTTCATGCTCGTGACCCCGGTGTCGTTCTCGGCTCCGGCTGTGCCGGGTCTGACGCCCGCAGAGCAGGCGGCGCTCGCTCAGCTCGTCGAGCTGTGGCGCACGAAGCAGCCGCGCAATCGACTGCGTCAGGCGTACCTCGACGGCGTCGTCCGACCGGACAACCTGAATATCGCGGTGCCCGACGATATGGTCGACCAGCTCGGCGCGGTCATCGGCTGGCCTCGGAAGGTCGTTTTTGGCCTGTCGGATCTGCTGATCTGGGACGGAGTAACCGCGGCGAACGGTCACGATAATCCCTTCGAGATTGACGACCTGCTCGCGTCGACCGGCTTCGAGCTAGAGATCGCACAGACGATCCCGTCATCGCTCACGCACTCGGTCGCATTCCTGACGCTCCGCAAGGGCGTCGAGGCGGCAGGCGAGCCGCCTGTCATCATTCAGGGCCATTCTGCGGACTGGGCTGCGGGCCTCTGGGACCGCGTGCGACGACGCCTGTCATACGGCCTGACTATCGACGACATCGACGACGCCGGCCGCCCGACACGCTTCACTCTCTACACAGCGGACTCGACCTACATCGTCGAGCTGAATGCGGCGTCGGCATGGCGGATCGTCCACGCCGAGCTGCACGGCATGGGCGCACCCATGATGGAGGCACTGCCATTCGAGCCGTCTCTTGACCGTCCGCTCGGGCGCTCGAGGATCTCCCGTGACGTCATGAGCATCACTCAGCGAGCAATGCGCACGGTCCTGCGTGAAGAGCTGGCGACGGAGCTGTTCACGGCTCCGGGCATCCTCCTGTCTGGCGTCGACTCAGATCTAATCGACGATCTGCGCTCGTGGGACTGGAAGCTCGGCACCATCAAGACGATCTCATCCGGCGAAGAGCCGGAGGGACCGAAGGTGACGGTCTTGCCGCAGCAGTCGGCGCAGCCGTTCACGGAGCAGATGCGTGCGCTGGCAACCGAGCTGTCGGGCGTCTCGTCCCTGCCGGTCTCATCCCTCGGCGTCATCCAGGACAACCCGTCCTCTGCGGAGGCGCTGTATGCGGCGAAGGAAGAGCTGGTCATCAAGGCGAAGAACGCGCAGAGAGTGTTCGACGCGGCCCTGACTCGCGTCTATGCGCACGCGGTGATGATGCGCGACGGGATTGATGAGATGACGCCTGAGCTGCGGTCTCTGGCGACGCGATGGGGCGACCCGGCACACCCGTCGATTGTCTCGCAGTCTGACGCCATCGTGAAACAGATCAGCGCGCTGCCGTGGCTTGCTGAGTCCCCCGTCGTCCTCGAGGAACTGGGATACTCAGGCTCTCAGATTGCTCGCCTGATGTCGGACAAGCGCCGCGCGGAAGCGTCCGGTCTCCTTGATCGACTGTCCGCGCAGGACACCACCGACACCACTGTCCCGGCCGTGCAGGATACGCCGGCCGTGCAGGCTGCGCCTGCGGCGACGGGGGCTTGACACCTCGCACGCGAAGGAGGCGTTCGACGCGCTCGGCGTGGCCGTGCGTGCTGGCGTCGATCCGCAGTCCGCGCTCGAGGTGCTCGGTATTCCGGGCGTGAAGCTGACGGGCGCTGTGCCCGTCTCGCTGCGTCTGCCGGAGGCTGACTCGAAGGCGCTCGAAGAGAAGTAGAGACATTGAGGGGGCGGCATGCATATCCACGACGTGCAGCAGCTCGCGAGGACGCAGAACCGTGCGGGCGATGTCGCTGAGCGCAGGCTGCGGGCGCTGTGGAAGCGCCTGCCTCTCGATGATCTCGGGACGCTTGAGGACGCGCTGTTTCAGCTGTATCCGCGCCTCGTTGAGGAATCGGCTGAGGTCGCGTCGTCGGCGGCTCTCGAATGGTACGAGAAGCAGCGAGAGATCGAGGGCGTCACGAAGGCATACTCTCCCGTGATGCCGTCCGGCCTCGTCGATCAGGGTGACGTCGAGAAGATTGTCGGGGCGACGATCCGTGATCTGCGGGAGGGCATCGACCGTGCAAAGGCTCTCGCGCGCCTTACTAACGGTGCTCGCAAGTTGATCTCAGACTCGGGTCGGGCGACCGTGCAGCATGCGGCCGAGGATGATCCGAAGCCGACGAAGTTCGCGCGTGTGCCGACAGGCGCTGAGACGTGCGCATGGTGCATGCTCTGGGCCTCACGGGGCTTCATATATCGCAGTGAAGAGAGCGCGCACTTCAAGCGCTCGCATTTCAAGTGTGATTGTCAGATCGTGCCCTCGTGGTCGAAGAAGCCGCGCATCAGGGGATATGACGTCTCGAAGTACGAGGACATGTACAAGGAGACAATCAAGTCTCTCGAAGAGGATGAAACGGCTATCGACGATCCGCGCGTCATCACCGAACGCATGCGAACGCTCTTCCCTGACAAGCTCACGGACGGCCACACGCCGAAACCGTGACCACATAGCTACCCCGCAGCCGCCCTGGCATGCGGGGTATTTACCCCCGGCCACCGCGTAAAGCACAGGCCGGACACCTCTGTTCTCTCCGCAATGGAAGGAAAACATCATGGAAAACACCACCACCGATCAGGATCAGGAGATCAAGGACGGCGCGCAGGCACCGACCGAAACCTCCCCCACCACCACCGATACGGCCGTCCAGGACACCGCGCCCGCCGACACCAACGAAGCCTCGCAGGAGGAAACGCAGGCCGACGCCGAGCAGGACTGGAAGACCTACGCCCGCACGTGGGAACGCCGAGCAAAGGCCGACCACGCGCGCCTCTCCGTGCTCACGGAAGCGATCAACGGCAAGGACACCACCATTGAGGAACTGCGCTCTCAGGTCGCAGCCCTCGAAGAGCAGGCGCACCGAGCCAAGCTGATAGCCGCCGCCTCATCTGAGTACGGCGTCCCCGCTGATCTCATCCACGGTGACACCGAGGACGAGATCAAGCAGATCGCGCAGCGACTCGCCGACTGGCGAGGTGCCACGGCCACCCCGGCCGTGCCCGCGCTCGCGGATTCGGGTGCTGGTGTATTCCCGCCTCGTCCGTCGTCTCTGTCTCTTGATGAGCAGATCGCGGCGGCGCAGAGCGCTGGCGATTTCAAGCTGTCGGCGCGTCTCAAGGCGGTCAAGCTCGCGGGTTTGACCGCTGACAACACCAACTGACATTCATTCCCTTCTCTTGACAGGAGATCCCATATGCCCGGTATTACCGAGATGGCAACCACGTATAATTGCCCGAATTACGTCGGCGAGCTCTTCGCCGCGTCCGCGGAGGACACGCCGCTGCTGTCCTCGATTGGTGGTCTGACTGGCGGCGAATCCGTCGAGTCGACGACCTTCGGCTGGCAGGTCACGGACCTGCGCGACGCTGCCGACAACCGTCAGCGCGTCGAGGGCGCGGACGCTACCGCGTTCGAGACCCGCACTCGCACGAACGTTGAGAACGTGCTCGAAATCCACCAGGAGGCCGTCTCCGTGTCGTACACGAAGATGGGTGCGCGCCGCCAGTACGGCCCGACCGGCACGGCCGTGCAGCTGGGGTCGACCACGCTGCCCGCCGACGAGCTCGCCGAGCAGCCGCCGCAGGTCGAGCTCGTCGCCGATGAGCTCGACGCGGGCCCCGGCGGTCTTCAGCAGGAGCCCGTACTCCGCCGCCCTGGGGACCAGGCGCTGGAGCGCGGCCCTGGTGACCGACTCACTGAGATAACAGTCGCGCATGATGTCGTAGACATCGGTGACCGGGGAATTGAAGAAATACAGCAGAATGCGTTCCTGGTGCCCGAGTTCCGTACCCAGCAAGGAATTCCTGGCGACCAGGTCGTTGTAGATGGGGCGGTTCAGCAGGTACCCCTTCGGGGACGCCTCGATGACATCCGCCTTGGCCATGCCGTTGATCCTCGAGATGTCGTAGCGCAGGGTCCGGGGACTGACTCCCAGCAGATCAGCCAGTTCACGGCCCGTGATGACGTGGTCGAGCTCGCTGAGCAATTCGATGAGAAGAGACTGACGCTCGGAGAAAAGAATCATCTCTGACACCTCCAGGTGCCAGCACCATAACAGCGCACCCGGCGGATCCGGCACCTGGTTCCTGCCGTCCAGCTGGGCAGGGCGGCTTGCCACGGGTCAGGCAAAGGGTCGTTGCAACACATGCGGCAGAAGTCAAGTGCCCCCGGCTCGGGGTGCACGCAAGACTGAACTCGTCCCGGGGAAACTCGGACCGGCCACCGGAGACCGGCCCTCAGCGCGGCGACTCACCACCGGGCGAGCGCCGCAGGACAAGGAGGAGCTCATCGATGAGTGACGTGATGGATGCGGCCGTCATGCACGGCCCCGGCGACATCCGGTTCGAGCAGGTGCCGAGGCCGCAGTGTCCTGGCGGGGGCTTCGTCCTCAGGGTCGACGCGGTCGGCCTGTGCGGCTCCGACATCAGGAACCTGA
>USPB01000008.1 GCA_900556405.1 uncultured Actinomyces sp. | reverse complement strand
AACGGAGTAACGTGGCGGAGTTTATTTATCAGATGATCAAGGCTCGCAAGGCCATCGGTGACAAGGTCATTCTCGACGATGTCACCATGAGCTTCTTCCCGGGTGCCAAGATCGGTATGGTCGGTCCGAACGGTGCCGGTAAGTCCTCGATCCTGAAGATTATGGCTGGCCTGGATGAGCCCAGCAACGGCGAGGCTCGCCTGACCCCCGGCTACACGGTCGGCATCCTCATGCAGGAACCCGTTCTCGACGAGACCAAGACCGTCATTGAAAACGTGCGACTGGGTGCCGCTGACATCTTCGGCAAGCTCGCCCGCTTCAATGAGATCTCCGAAGAGATGGCGAATCCTGACGCCGACTTCGACGCCCTGATGGAGGAGATGGGTAAGCTCCAGACCGAGATCGACGCCGCCAACGCGTGGGACATCGACTCTCAGCTTGATCAAGCGATGGACGCGCTGCGCTGCCCGCCGCCGGACCAGCCGGTGTCCGTCCTCTCCGGCGGTGAGCGCCGCCGCGTGGCGCTGTGCAAGCTCCTCATTGAGGCTCCCGACCTGCTGCTGCTCGACGAGCCCACGAACCACCTCGACGCCGAGAGCGTGCTCTGGCTCGAGAAGCACCTCGCGTCCTACCCGGGCGCGGTCATTGCCGTCACCCACGACCGTTACTTCCTCGACCATGTCGCTGGCTGGATCGCCGAGGTTGATCGCGGCCACCTCTACCCCTACGAGGGCAACTACTCCACCTACCTGGAGACGAAGGAAAAGCGCCTCGAGGTTCAGGGGCAGAAGGACGCCAAGCTGGCCAAGCGCCTGAAGGAAGAACTCGAGTGGGTTCGCTCTAACGCGAAGGGTCGTCAGGCCAAGTCGAAGGCCCGCCTGGCTCGCTACGAGGAGATGGCCGCTGAGGCCGAGCGCACCCGCAAGCTCGACTTCGAAGAAATCCAGATTCCGCCGGGTCCGCGCCTGGGCAGCGTCGTCATCGAGGCGAAGGATCTTCAGAAGGGCTTTGGTGATCGCTCGCTCATCAACGGTCTGTCCTTCTCGCTGCCGCGCAACGGCATCGTCGGCGTTATTGGCCCCAACGGCGTCGGTAAGACCACCCTGTTTAAGACGATCGTCGGCCTTGAGCCTCTCGATGGTGGCGAGCTGACGATTGGCGAGACCGTCAAGATCAGCTACGTCGACCAGACGCGTGCCGGTATCGACCCGGACAAGACGCTGTGGGAGGTCGTCTCGGACGGCCTGGACTTCATCCAGGTTGGCAATGTTGAAATGCCCTCGCGCGCCTATGTCTCCGCCTTTGGCTTCAAGGGCCCGGACCAGCAGAAGCCGGCCGGCGTCCTGTCCGGCGGTGAGCGCAATCGTCTGAACCTGGCTCTCACCCTTAAGCAGGGCGGAAACCTCCTCCTGCTGGATGAGCCGACCAACGACCTCGACGTCGAGACTCTCGGCTCGCTGGAAAACGCCCTCCTGGCATTCCCCGGCTGCGCCGTCGTCGTCACCCACGACCGTTGGTTCCTTGACCGCGTCGCCACCCATATCCTCGCGTGGGAGGGGACTGAAGAGGCCCCTGATAACTGGTACTGGTTCGAAGGCAACTTCGAGGCGTACGAAAAGAACAAGGTGGCCCGCCTGGGCGAGGCCGCCGCGAACCCGCATCGCGTGACGCATCGCAAGCTCACGCGCGACTGATTTGCGTGCCGTGAGGGGGAGGGCCTGACGGTCCTCCCCCTCACGCTGTCTATCGGCGACTCGGTATGTCGGATCGTGGTGGGGTTGGGGTGCTCGCTAGTGTGGGCCAGTAGTTTGACAGAGCGTTGGATTGTAGCCCTGCGTTGTGGGGTGCGCTCCTGTCAGCGGTTGTTTGTTCGTGAATCGCTCATGTTATGGATCCCACTTGCCTTTTGCGCAGGTCACATTTAGTATGTGACATGAATCGCAAACTTCCGACGGCGCGAAAGGGGCTCCGATGGCGATTGAACAAACGCTCATCGACGCGCTGGGTGGACACCTCAATATCGTCGAGGTCGAACCCTGCACGATGCGTATCCGTATCCAGGTGAAATCTCAGCGGGACGTCGATGAGGCGGCGCTGCGCGTGGATGGCGTATTAGCCGTCGTGCGCTCCGGCAATGTTGTTCAGATCGTGTGCGGAGCCCAGTCCGACGATGTGGCTGCTGCGATGATCTCAATCCTTGAGAGCGTGGCCCATGACACGCCTGCGGAGTCTTTGTCGCAGCGCGTCCACGCTAGTATTTAGAGTGTCATCAGCCCGCAACGTAGAAGGCTTTTTCGTGGATATTCACGCACCCGCATCTGACAACATCGATGAGCTGCGCCGTGTCGCCGATGCTAATGGCGTAGCCACCGGATTCTGGGATTGGTACGGGAATTGGGTGGACATCAGCGCGTCTACTCTTCTGAGGGTCCTTGGTGCTCTCGGGCTGCCTCTCGACGAATCTTCCACGGTGGGCGATGTGCACGAGGCTCTGCGCCTGACCGAAGAACGCGAATGGCGCTGCACCCTTCCGCCGACGATCGTCGCCCGACAGGGTGGTGGCTACATGTTCCCGGTGCATGTGCCGGACGGCTCGTGGGTGAACGTTCAGTGGGTGCTGGAGGATGGCCGTAAGGGCTCGTGTGATCAGGTGGATCGCTACGTCGCTCCGCGAATGATCGATGGCGAGCTCATCGGATGTGCGACCTTTGACGTGCCGCACTGGCTGCCTCTCGGATGGCACCGCCTCGTGGCGACTGTCGAGGGTGGACACGTGGAGTCCGCGACCCTCATCATCGTGCCGAACACGCTGTCTCTGCCGCTCCTGGAGTCCTCGCGCCGCGTGTGGGGAGTCAACGCTCAGCTGTACTCGACGCGCTCGGCCTCCTCGTGGGGCATTGGTGACGCCACCGATCTGGCTGACCTGGCTGCCGTGTGCGCGGACAAGGGTGCCGATTTCCTGCTTATCAACCCTGTCCACGCGTCGCAACCGGTGTCCCCGCTGGAGACCTCCCCCTACCTGCCGGTGTCGCGCCGCTGGCTCAACCCGATCTACATTCATCCCGAGAGCATCGAGGAGTACGCCTCCCTGCCCCAGGCTTCGCGCGCGGCCATCGAGCAGCTGCGCGACGAGACCCGCCAGTTCGCCACCCGCGAGGACCTGATCGACCGTGATCGCTCGTGGGAGGCCAAGCGCAAGGCCCTCGAGGCTATCTTCGCTGCTCCGCGTTCCTACCACCGGCAGAGCCAGCTGGATCGCTTCATTGAGCGTGGCGGTTCGGAGCTGTCCAACTACGCCCTGTGGTGCGCCCTCGTTGAGCGCGAGGGGACGATCGAGCTTCCCGAGGATCTGGCTCGTTCCTCTGCGCCTCGCGTTGAGCTTGAGCGCCTCGAGCTCGCTGATCGCGTCGACTTCTACCAGTGGTGCCAGTGGGTTGCCGCCGAGCAGCTTGAGCACGCGCAGCAGGTGGCGCGCGAGGTCGGCATGGAGATCGGCATTATGGCCGACTTGGCCGTCGGCGTGCACGGCTACGGTTCCGAAAAGTGGAGCCGTCCTGAGCTCTTCGCCAACGGTATGTGTGTGGGTGCTCCGCCGGACGTCTACTCTCAGCAGGGCCAGAACTGGTCGCAGCCGCCGTGGTCGCCGCGTAGTCTCGCCGAGTCGGGCTACCTGCCGCTGCGCGACATGGTCCGTGCCGCCCTGGCTAACGCTGGCGCCGTGCGTATCGACCATATCTTGGGTATGTTCCGCCTGTGGTGGATCCCGGACGGGTGCTCCGCCACCGAGGGGACCTACGTGTACTACGATCACGAGGCCATGATGGGCGTCATCCTGCTGGAGGCTCAGCGCGCGGGTGCCGTCGTTATTGGCGAGGATCTCGGTGTGGTCGAGCCGTGGGTGCGCGACTACCTGCGTGAGCGCGGCGTCCTGGGCACGTCCGTCGTGTGGTTCGAGAAGGAAGGTGGCGGCTGGCCGCTGCGTCCCGAGCACTACCGTGACCGCGCGCTGGCAGCTGTCAATATCCATGACCTGCCCCCGACGCTCGGTTACATCCGCGGTATCCAGACGACCCTGCGTTCCGAGCTCGGTCTGCTGACGGATGATATTGAGACGGTACGCGCCGGTGATCGCCTCGAGCTGGAACAAGTGAATGCGCGTCTGCTTGAGTACGGTTGCGTTGACGGTGCCCAGCCCAGCGAGCGCGAGACCGTTGAAGGCCTGTACCGATACGTCGCGCAGACGCCGTCGAAGCTTGTCGTCGCCTCGCTCGTGGACGCGGTTGGAGATGTGCGCCCGCAGAATATGCCGGGTACGGGTGCGGACCAGTATCCGAACTGGTGTGTACCACTGTGCGACTCCGACGGTGATGAAGTCGCTATCGAGGAGCTGCCCACGGATGAGCGCCTCACGGCGTTGTTCGCTTTGCTCCGCGGCAGCGTCAACTGACGCAGCCCAGCGTTCCGACGAATGAGCCCCGCGACTCTTACGAGTCGCGGGGCTCATTGGCCGGAGTAGTGATTACTCACCGTCCGGAGTTGAGAACAGGGGAGCGAGTGCGTCCACCGAGGCGGCGTCCTCGTCATATTCTGGGCATACCTGCACGCCCGATGGGTTCACGACGATGACGGGCACGCAGGGGGAGAGGTGTGCTTCCTGTACTGGCGACAGGTCCCAGTGGATGAGGGACCTGCCGACGTCGACGATGTCTCCCTCATCGACGAGGGGCGCAAAACCCTTTCCGCGCAGTGCCACAGTGTCGATCCCCAGATGGATGAGGACGGACACCCCGCGTGTCGAGGTAACGATCGCAGCGTGTGACTTGAGCTTGGTGACGACGCCGGCGATGGGGGAGCGCGCCGTGATGCACGATGCGTTGGCATCGGGAAGAAGCGCGCGGCCATCTCCAACAACGCCACTGGCGAAGACGGGGTCAGGTACGTCGCTGAGTGGCAGGATGCGTGCGGCGAAAGGTGCGCGGACGAGGAAGCTCACAGGCTCGCGTTCATCTGCTCGACGAGGTCCTCAGAGTCGGGACCCATGACGACCTGAACCGCGTCGCCGACGATGACGACGTCGAAGGCTCCGGCCTCGCGCAGCTTCGCCTCGTCGATGAGGTCGGTGTTGGCCGCGTCGAGGCGGATGCGCGTGATGCACGCTTCCAGGTTGGAGATGTTGTCCCAGCCGCCCAGGGCTTCGATGATGGTCGTTGCGGTGTCCATGGTGTCCTCCTTGGCTCAATGACCCAAACCGCTGCGGTTTGCCTCACACTTATGGTATCGCGACGGTGCGTGAATAGACACTCTTGCGCCTACCGAGCGCGTCACATTATGAGACGTCGGCGGCGCTCGTTCCTCGAATGCGTGCTGCAGGTGTGAAGCCCATGGCGATGCCCGCTGCGATCGACGCTGCGGTGAAGATGTACATGGTTGCCTCGACGCCCACCCATGACGCGATGATGCCCGCGACGAAGGATCCGAGGGGCATGACTCCCCAGACCGCGAAGCGGAAGATCGCGTTCATTCGTCCGAGCATGTCGGGCGGGCAGATTTCCTGGCGGAGGCTCATCTGGGTGACGTTGTAGATCGTGATGAAATACGACGAGATGACGCCGGAGCAGGCGATGACCCACGCGGCGGCGACCGGGATGTGGACGGATGCGGGTTGGGCAAGGAGCGCTGAAACGCCAACGATGTTCGTGATGACGATGCAGCGCCCGATTCCCAGGCGCGTGATCCAGGCCGGCCTCGTGAGGGCTCCGAGGATACCGCCGAGCGCGCCCGCGCTCAGTAACAGGCCGAGCTGCGTGGCGCTCATGCCGAGGGTTCGCAGGACCAGGATGGGGAGGAGGACCTGAATGCCAGCCCCCGCGAACGCTGCGCATGCGATGCAGGAGAAGAGCGGAAAGAGGAGACGTTGTCCGCGCACGAAGGAGAGCCCTTCGACAATCTGAGAACGAAGGGACGCATCGGAGTGCGCGGGACGCGGTTCGGGGGTGCGGATGCGCCAGATCGCCCACGTCGAGCACACATAGGTCGATGCCGTCAGCAGGTACGCCAGGGGAGGGGCGAGCACGCCAAGGAGCCAGCCGCCCAAGCCCGGCCCGCCCGCGCGCCCCACCTGGTAGGAGGCCTCGAGGCGTCCGTTCGCGGCTCCGATGTAGCGTTTTGAGGCGATCATGGGCACGTAGGACTGATAGGCGACGTCGAAGAAAACGGTGGACAGGCCGAGGAGTGCGGCAACGACCATGAGGTGGGCGATGGTGAGAGAGAAAAAGGCGTAGGCGATCGGGATGGAGACGAGCGCTGCGATGCGCGCAAGGTTCGCCGCGATCATGACGTGGCGCTTGCGCCAGCCGTCCACCCACGCGCCTGCGGGGAGCCCGACGATGAGGAAGGCCAGCGTCTGCAAGCCTGACAGAATACCGATCTGCGTTTCGCTCGCATGTAGGACGGTAATCGCGATCGCTGACGTTGCGAGAGTACCGACCTGGAAGCCCACTTGGGCCGCAGTTTGACCCGCCCACAGGTGCATGAAGGCCGAGTTGCGGGTCAGGGGATGGTGCAGCCAGCGCTGCAGCGATCCGCTCACTGCGTATCGCCGAGGCCAGAGCCCCTCGTGTGGTCACGTTCAGTCAGCCCGGCGGCACTCAAAGCCCACGCTAGACCGTCGTGAGAGACGCTGGGGGCGACGATGTCCGCGACCTTCACGAGGGCCTCGCATCCGTTCCCAATACTGATGCCGAGCGCGGCGGCGTCCACGGCCTCGACGTCGTTGTTGGAGTCGCCAAGTGCAACGGTGCGGGACAGAGGAATGCCGACATATTCACAGACTGCCCTGATTCCGACTGCCTTCGACAAGTGGGCGGGGACGACTTCGAAAGGCACGTATCCTGCTGCTCCCACCGAGCCGATAATCGCACGGTAGCCCGCGGGAAGTGCGGCCGTCACCCGCTCCAACGATGCCTTCTCGGGCGGGACATATGCTGTGACCTTGGTGAACGCGCCACCGTCGATGTCCACGATAAAAGGGGTGATCGACTGGGCGTACTCAATCCAGTCTTCAGGGTGTGTGCCCGCCCTGGGGACGAAAAAGTCGAGATAGCCATCGGAGGGACCCATCTGGTCCGGACCCTGCCAGATGTAGAAGGCGTCGAGCTCCTCCCATAGGGCTGTCAACACATCGACGTGCTCGCGGGGCATGCGCTCATCGATGAGTACCCGGTTGCCGACGCGGGCGTATCCGCCGGCACCTCCAACGAGTCCTTCGAAACCGACGTCCCAGAAGCGCGGGTAGACCTCGGGTGCCGAGCGTCCCGTGCAGGCGAAAAGGCGGTGTCCGTTGCTCCGGACCTCGTGCAGAGCGTCGATCGCTGAGCGCGGGATGCGTTGGCGTGAATCGCACAGCGTTCCGTCGATGTCGACGAAGACCGCGCGGGGAGAATCAGCCTCGTTGCGTGCCTGTGCAGGACCGTCGGTGTTCGTCATAGAGCAATCTTATCTCAGGGAAGAAACGGCCTCGGATATGCAGAACGGGCGCCGCAAACGACAAATCATGCGCACGGTCGGTTGCTCAGCGCAAGGAAGATACACACTAGAATCATCGACGATACCCGCGATGGAGCACGAAAGGCAGTTCACGACGATGGAACACGAAGCACTGACGGACGCCAACGACCTGACGCTGCTGCAGGCGGCGGCCCTGTTGTCGGGAGCCAGCGCCTGGGACTCGCGCGCGATCCCCGCCGCGAATGTCCCTTCCTTTGTCATGAGTGACGGCCCGCATGGCGTGCGCCGCCAGCTTGGCGACGCCGACCACCTGGGTATCGCCGAGTCCGAGAAAGCGACCTGCTTCCCGACTGCGTCGGCCGTCGCAGCCACCTGGAACCCCGACCTGGCCCGCGAGATGGGCGAGGCACTCGGACTGGAGGCGCGGGGACTCGGCGTCGACGTCCTGCTCGGCCCGGGGCTCAACATCAAGCGCTCGCCCCTGTGCGGACGTAACTTCGAGTACTTCTCCGAGGATCCGATCCTTGCAGGACGCATGGCAGCGGGCCTCGTCCAGGGAATTCAATCGACGGGAACCGCCGCCTGCCCCAAGCACTTCGCCGTCAACTCCCAGGAGCTGCGTCGCATGGCGTCGGATTCCATCGTGGACGAGCGCACGATGCGCGAAATCTACCTGACTGGCTTCGAGATCGTGTGCCGCACCGCGAAGCCGCGAGCGATTATGAGCTCCTACAACCTCGTCAACGGTATCTATGCCCACGAGAACAAGCACCTGCTGACAGACATCCTGCGTACCGAGTGGGGTTTCGACGGCATGGTCGTCTCCGACTGGGGTGGTTCAAACAGTGCCGTCGCAGCGGTGCGCGCCGGCGGTAGCCTCGAGATGCCCGCCCCCGGCCTTGCTGGTGCGCGTCAGATCGTCGCGGCGGTTGAGGCTGGAGAATTGGACGCAGCCGATGTTTACGCGCGTGCCCAGGAGGTCTTGAACGTCGCGAGCGCGAGCGCCGGCCTGCCCGCACCCACGCCCTACGACCTCGACGAGCATCACAAGCTGGCCGCGCGCATCGCCTCCGAGGCGATCACGCTCCTGCGCAACGATGGCGATCTCCTGCCGCTGAGCGCGGGCACGAGCGTTGCACTCATCGGCGACCTCGCTGACACGCCTCGTTTCCAGGGCTCCGGTTCCTCCCAGGTCAATCCGACGCGCATCGAGGCTCCGCGCGAGCTGCTTGAGGCCGGCGGAGAGGATGCCCGAGGCCTCGTCCTCACCGGGTACGCCCGCGGTTATGACCGTCATGGGGGAACGAACGACGCCCTCATTTCCGAGGCCGTGGACCTGGCCGCGCGCGCTGACGTCGCGCTCGTCTACGTCGGCCTTGACGAGCTCGCCGAGTCCGAGGGGTTGGACCGGCCCCACATGCGCCTGCCCGAGGGACAGGATCGGCTCATTGAGGCCGTCGTTGCAGCCAATCCGCGCACCGTGGTCGTCCTCACGGGTGGCGCCAGTGTCGAAATGCCCTGGGTCGACTCGGTGCCGGCGCTCATCAACGGCTACCTGGGTGGCCAGGGTGGGGCCGCAGCGATGCTGGACGTCCTCATCGGCGCCGTCAACCCCTCGGGGCGCCTGGCCGAAACGTACGCGCTCTCCTACGAGGACCATCCGACCGCTGCCTGGTACCCGGCGACCGGACCGCTGTCCTACTACCGCGAGGGCCCCTTCGTCGGCTACCGATACTTCACGACCGCGGGCATCGACGTTGCCTTCCCCTTCGGCTACGGACTGTCGTACTCGCGCTTCGAGTACTCCGATCTCGAGGTGAACCAGGAGGGCGCGACTCTCACGATCACCAATACGTCCGAGCGTGACGGCGCTGACGTCGTCCAGCTGTACGTGAGTGCCCCCGGCGGCGTGTTCGGCCCCGCCCGCGAGCTCAAAGGATTCGCAAAGGTCGAGGTTGGCGCCGGCGGGTCGGTGCGCGTTACCATCCCCTTCGATCACTACACCTTCCGCCACTGGGAGACCTCGCGCGGTGCGTGGGAGACCGAGGCCGGAACCTGGACAATCTGCGTGGGGCACAACGTGGAGGACACGCCGCTGAGCGCCACCCTCGAGGTCGAAGGAACAACCCCCTCGCCCATCGATCCGGCCCTCGGTCACTACCTGAGCGCCGACGTCGCGCACGTCACCAACGGAGAATTCGCCGTCCTCCTGGGCCGCACCATTCCTACCGCTCACCCCGCGGACGACCTGGGCACAGCCGACCCGCTGTCCGAACTGACACGCGCCAAGACCTGGCTCGCCCGCGTCGCCGGACGCAAGCTCCACGCCATGAAAGCCAAGGCTGACGCGAAGGGTGCCCCGGACCTCAACATTCTCTTCATCCTCAACATGCCCTTCCGTGCCTTCGCCAAGATGACGAACGGTGCGGCCAGCCCCGACACGGTCGATGCGATCCTTCTGGCCGTAAATGGACGGCCGCTGCGAGGCCTGACCCGCGCCGCCCTCGGCTACCTCTCCAACGCGCGCGCCAACAAGGCCACCCAGCGCGAACTCGACCAGACCCGATGACGCGGCCCCAGCCTCGTTACTCCCAACTGACGTAAAGGAACACCCATGCAGGCTCTTTCCCGGTGGTGGAAGAACTTCGAAACCAAGCACACGACGGTCGCGCAGTTCATTGTCTTCTTTATCCTCTCCAACGGCATCACGGTGCTGCAGCTGGTCCTTATGCCGGTGTTTAAAATCGTGTTTGCGCACACGGGCCTCGTTGATACGGCCTTCCAGTTCCTGCCTGTCGGCGTCTCGCACGGACACACGGTCTTCCTTTTCGATTACCCGGCAGGCTCACTGTCGGTCGGGGGCGGCGGTGGCCTGGCGTATTTCCTCGCCGTGGAGATCACCCTGCTGATCGCCCAGGTCATCAACTTCTTCGCCCAGCGCAACGTCACCTTCAAATCCAACTCGTCCGTGGGCAAGGCGGCCTTCTGGTACGCGGTCGCCTACGTCGTCATCACGATAGCCGCCGCCGCCCTTCAGGTTCTCTACAAAGACCCGATCTACGCGTGGGCGATTTCGGCGATGGGCGCGGCCGGCGAGACTGTCGCCGATGTCATCACGATGATCATCAACGCGGCTATCTCCTTCTGGGTGTTCTTCCCCATCTTTAAGGTGATTTTTAAGCAGGAACCATCGGAGGAGGACGCGCAGGCCACCGAGGCACAGTAGACTACTGGCAGACTTCACGAGAGGAGACTCCATGAGCGTGCCGCTGCTGACGGTGATCGTGCCCGCCTACAACTCCGAGGATTACCTCGACCGGGCGCTGACTACGCTCGTCGGATACGGCGACGAACTCGAGGCGATTATCGTCAACGACGGCTCGAAGGACCGCACCGCCCAGATCGCCGACGAGTGGGCTGCCCGCTACCCCTCCGTCAAGGTCATCCATCAGGAGAACAAGGGCCACGGCGGCGCCGTCAACGCCGGTCTCGCCGCCGCCACCGGCACGCACGTGCGCGTCGTCGACTCCGACGACTGGCTGGACCGACGCGCCACGAACGCCGTCCTCGACGTCCTGCGCGAAGAACGCGAGGCCGGGCGCGACCTGGACCTGCTCGTCACCAACTACGTCTACGACAAGCAGGGAAAGTCCGTCAAGGCTGTCATCCGCTACCGTCACGTTCTGCCTCGGGGTCGCACCTTCGGTTGGGCCGACCTGCGTCGGTGCCGCTACGACCAGTACCTCATGATGCATGCCCTGACGATGCGCACGGAGGTCGTGCGCGCGTCCGGCCTGGTGATGCCCGAGCACACGTTCTACGTGGACTACCTCTACTCGTTCGTGCCGCTGCCCTACATTTCCACGATCCGTTACCTGGACGTGGACCTGTACCACTACTTCATCGGCCGCGATGACCAGTCCGTCAACGAGAAGGTCATGATCACGCGCCTCGATCAGCTGGCCCGCGTGAACGAGGCCATGACCCGCGCGCTGCCTCCGCGCGCCGAGGTCGAGGACAAGCTCTGGCGCTACATGGTCCACTACCTGCGTATTAACGCCGTCGTCTGCTCGGTCATGGCCCAGCTCTCGGGCACGCCCGAGCACCTGGCGCTCAAGGAGCAGATCTGGGAGACCATGGACCAGATCAACCCCGAGGCCACCGATCGCCTGCGCCAGGACCTGCTCGCCGGCCTCGTGCGCCACGCGTCCCCGAAGGTCGTTCGCGGCGGCTACAAGGTCGCGGCGGCTGTCCTCGGCTTCAACTGAGAAACACCCTCAGCGCTCGGCGAGCGCCAGCTCCGTTCGATGAACGGTGAGGCGCTTGCCGATGAGCGGGTATTCCACGTCCTCTTCGCGGCTTTGCCACGTAAAGCCGAGCTTCTCGGAGACCCGGCGCGACGCGTCGTTTCCGTCGAAGTACTTCAGGATGATCGTCGACACGCCGAGCTCCCGCGCGCGGTCGATGAGGGCACGTCCAGCTTCCGTCGCGTATCCGTTGCCCCAGTAGGGCGCGCCGATCCAGTATCCGATGTCAGCGACGGTGTTATCGGTCGTGTCTGCGTCAATGCGCAGCGCGATCGAGCCAACCAGCTCACCGGTCGACGCGAGCGTCACCGCGTAGCTGTCGGGTGCCGCCAGGAACGTCGACAGAGCCTCGTGAGCGTCGTCGATGTGCTCGTAGGGCTTCCATCCGCACAGCATCCCGATGCGGGGATGGCGGGCGAGCTCAAAGAGAGCGGGCGCATCTGTGTTTTTCCAGGGGCGCAAGCGCAGGCGCGGTGTGTCGATGATCGTCATTCGTCCTCCTGGGGGTGTGTGGATGGAAGCAGGACCGTCAATGTGAACCAGTGGTCGGCCACGTCCGTGACCGCTTGCCCGCCGTACTTGCGGGCCGTCCACTGGATGGATTTGACGCCCCACCCGTGCCGGACGGTGTCGGGTTTGATCGTTGTGAGGCGCCCGCCGGCGTCCGTATTGAGGCGACCGTCGAACCAGTTGTCGACCCGGATGACCACCATCTGGCCCTGGCGGAAGAGCGCGAGCTTGATGAGGCGTTTGGCCGGATCGTCGACGCGGCGCGAGGCCTCGATTGCGTTATCAAGCGCATTGCCGAAAAGGGTGGCGATATCCATCGACGACATGGTGCCCAGAAGTGCGCCGTCGGCAACCGCCGTGAAATTGATGTCGGCGGCTGCGCACGCGCGCCCCTTCGTGGTGAGGATAACGTCGAGAACGGCATTGCCGCTGTGGTACTGCTGACCGATCTGCTCGATTGAGGATTCGAGTTCCGCAAATGAGGTGGCAGCGCGCTCCGGGTCCAGCTCCGCTCGAATTGCTGCGACCTGGTGCTTGAGGTCGTGGTGAGCGCGGGCCACCTGTTCCATGTCCTCTTTGGCGGCCAGGTACTGGTGGTGTTGGGCATCGAGGGAGGCCTGGATGGAAGCCAGCTCGCGCTCGGTCGCACTTTGCTGGATGCGCTCAAACTGGGCGAAGAGAATCGCGTAGCCCGCCAGGTCAACAAGCGTGCGGATGTAGAACACTTCCAAGCCGGAGCGTCCTGAGAACGGGGTTTCTGTTGAGATGAAGCTGAGGTTGGAGAGGGCAAAGATGGCGATGCCAATGAAGACAGCCGAGGCAAGGTCTGCGAGGCGCAAGACGGGAAGCGCTCCCTGGCGGCAGACGCGTCGTTCAAAGTAATAGACGACGGCCAGGCATGTCGCTGAGATCGCCGTGTATCCGAAGAGGGATGCGGGGTGCCAGAAGGGCTTGTCAGCGTGGGAGTAGACGACGACCTGCCAGGCCAGGGATGCAGCGAGCTCGGCGACAATAAAGGCGCGTGCGCTCATGTGGGTCACCCAGCGCCAGTCCAGTGCAGTTCCCAGACGGATGACACTCCACATGAGACCGTAAGCCGTCATCATCCCCGGCACCCACAGGGACAGGGGAGCGTGGCCGAGCGCTTCCTGAGCGCCGACGAGTACTGCGAGGCCACCGACTGCGGCGGTGCCGAGACGCCAGCGGGGAACGGCAGTGTGTGGGTTCAGCGCGTTGGAGGATGCTGATCGCGCAACGACGACAACGTAGACCAGGGCGGCTCCCCACTCCGCGAGGGCAGTGAAGAGACGCGGGATGTCGGGGAGGGAGTCGAACACGTCAGTGGATCCCGCCCGCGAAACTTGCCAGCGCGCTCATGAACGCCTTCTTGCGGGGCCGCGAGATGCGCAGACGCTCCCCTCCGGTCATGAGGCACTCTTGGTCGGCCACGCCGCGCACGTGTGCGAGGTTGACGAGGTAGCAGGAGTTCGACCGGAAGAAATCGTGCCCGTCCAGTTGGTCTTCCATCGCTTTGAGCGAGGAGGAGATGGAGTAGGTGCCCGAGGTCGTGTGGACGTCGAGGCGATGCTCGATCGACTCGACGTAGACGATGTCAGCGACGTCGATGCGGTGCGTTGACGTTCCCGATTGGAGGAGGACGGACGCTCCGCGCCGCTTGGCGACGGCCTCGAGGCACCGTGAGAGTTCCTGCGAGAAGGCGAACCAGGGGAGGGGCTTCATGAGGTAGGACAGTGCCCCCACCTGGTAGCCGTGGATCGCGAACTGTGCGGCGGATGTGATGAACACGAGGACGACCTCCTGATCGACCTCGCGGATCGCGCGCGCCGCGGTCATGCCGTCCACGTGGGTCATCTGGATGTCCATGAGGATGATGTCGTACACCGGCTTGTAGTCACCGATGATGGCTCCGCCGTCCTCGAAGTAGGTGACCTCGAAGGGCACGTTGTTTTCTTCACTGTAGCGGGCAAGGTAGTCGGCGAGAAGTTGGCGCGAGAGTGCCTCGTCCTCGACGACGGCGATGCGCACCATGATCCGACCCTCCCTTATCGATCAGCTGATTGATACAAGAATAAGTGAGCGTGACCGCTCTTTTTGAGCGAGTCCACGCCCCGGCCTCGTCGATCACATTGAGGCGCACCCGGCAGTGGTGACCGCTACCATTGACCTGACTACCGTGAAAGGGGAGTGGAGTGGATCTGCTCGTTGTTGGATCGGGCTTCTTTGGCCTGACGTTCGCCCGCGAGGCTGCGGAGCGATTCGGTATGAACGTGACCATCATCGAGCGTCGCGATCACATTGGAGGAAACGCCTACTCGTCGATCGACGAGGCCACCGGCGTTGAGGTGCACCGCTACGGAACGCACCTGTTCCACACATCGAACGAGCGCGTCTGGTCGTACGTCAATCGTTTCACCGCCTTTAACGACTACCGTCACCGGGTCTACGCCAACTACCGAGGCGTCGTTTACCCTCTGCCCATCAACCTGGGAACGATCAATCAGTTTTTTGGTGCGGCCTATTCCCCGGCCGAGGCCCGAGCGCTCATCGACGAGCAGGCGGCGGAAATTACGGGAGAGCCCGGCAACCTTGAGGACAAGGCGATCAGCCTGATTGGTCGCCCCCTCTACGACGCCTTCATCGCGGGGTACACGGCCAAGCAGTGGCAGACGGATCCGCGTGAGCTGGCGGCGTCCATCATCACGCGTCTGCCCGTGCGATTTACCTATGAGAACCGCTATTTCCAGGATCGCTACGAGGGCCTGCCGCTGAACGGCTACGGCGCGTGGATCGCGAACATGGTCGACCATCCGCGCATCACCGTGCACACGGGTGTGGACTTCTTCGATGCTTCCTCGCAGTTCTCGAAGGCGGCGACGGTGGGCCAGGTCCCGGTCGTTTACACGGGCGCGATTGACCGCTACTTCAACTACGAGGCCGGCGAGCTCGGTTGGCGCACCCTCGATTTTGAGACCGAGGTCGTCGACGTGCCCGACTACCAGGGCTGCTCGGTTATGAACTATTCGGATCGCGACGTTCCCTTCACGCGCATTCACGAGTTCGCCCACCTGCATCCTGAGCGTGATCGCGCAGGTGCAACGAATACGATCATCCAGCGCGAATACTCGCGATTCGCGCGCCCCGGAGACGAACCCTACTATCCGATCGCATCGCCGTCGGACCGCTCGACGCTCGCGGCATACCGCGAGATGACGGCGGGGGAACGCGGCGTCCTCTTCGGCGGGCGCCTGGGCTCCTACCAGTACCTGGATATGCACATGGCGATTGCGTCGGCCCTCACCAAGGTCGACGAGGCCGTGGCCTCCTGGCGCTGACGGGTCTCCTTTTCGCATGGTTTCGATCGTCTGGTCGGTCCTGTCGATCGCTCTCATCATCGGCGTCGGCTGGGTTGCTCGTCGTGGCGGTGCACTCGGCCCGGAGGCCGCAGGGACGCTCGCGTCGGCGACATATTGGGTCGCGAGCCCGGCGATGCTCTTCCACGCCATTGTCTCCACTGGGACCTCGGGAGTCTTCGGTGTTCCGCTCGCCGTGGCCGCCGCATCGGGCGTGGGCACCGCGTTGCTGTTCGCGCTCGTCGGCAGGTTCTTCCTGCGCCTGACGCGCGGCGAAATCGCCTTGGGGGCCATGGCCTCGTCCCTCAATAACGGCGCGTACATCGGTATCCCGATCGCCGTCTATGTCCTGAACGACGCGTCCGCGGTCGTTCCCATCCTGGTGTTCCAGCTGGGTTTCTTTACGCCGATGTTCTTTGTTCTGGCCGACCTGGTGGGCTCCGGGCAGCGTCCATCGATCGTCGGTATTGCGAGGGTGGTCGCGCGCAACCCGATGGTCATCGCAGCGGTGTGCGGTTTCCTGTTTTCCGCTGTGGGGTGGCCGATGCCGACCCTCCTCGACGTGTCGACGTCTATGTTGGGGGCTGCCGCGCCACCGATGATCCTGCTGTCCTTCGGTGCCTCGCTCGTGGATCGACGTTCGGCGTCCGGGGATTCCGGTATTGCTGCGACCGCCTGTGCCATCGTCGGCAAGCTTGCGCTTCAGCCCGCGATTGCGTGCGGCGTCGGGATACTGCTCGGGCTCACGGGACCAGCGCTCATGTCGGTGACCATCATGGCGGCGCTGCCTTCTGCGCAGAACGCCTACATCGCGGCGACGCGTGCCAAGGCGGGGGAGCGGATCGCGCAGGGAACGGTCCTTGTGACGACCTTCGCGTCGCTACCCGTCGTCGTTGGTATTGCAGCGCTTTTCCACGCCTTGGAGCTCGTGGGCTAACGGTTTCGTCCGTCGTTTGACGCTTTGCGTCCACCCCCGGCGCAGCTCCAGAGTGTCAAAACTAGGTAAAAAAGAGTGCAAAAACACGGTCTGTATCGTGGACTCTGGCTGACTTCCGCGTATATCAGACCTAGTCTGGCTGGGAATTATCCCGTATATACACGAATGCAAGGAATTCACTTCATGTCATCCTCCGCATCCAAATCCGCGCCACGCGCGCGCGACTCGTGGAGCGGCCAGACAGGCTTCCTCCTGGCAGCCATCGGCTCGGCCATCGGCCTGGGCAACATCTGGCGTTTCCCCGGCGTCTCCTACTCCAACGGCGGCGGCGCCTTCCTGGTTCCGTACCTCGTCGCTCTGATTTTCGTCGGCATCCCCATGCTGTGGCTCGACTACGCGGTCGGCCACAAGTTCCGCGGTTCACCGCCGTGGGCTCTGCGCAAGATTATCGGAGGCGGCGAGTTCGTCGGCTGGTTCCAGACCTTCGTGTGCTTCGTCATCATGGTCTACTACGGTGCGGTCCTCGCGTGGGGCGTGCAGTACACGATCTACTCGGTGAATGCGGCCTGGGGCGACGACCCGACGACGTTCTTCACTGATACGTTCCTGCAGGTTGTCCCCGGTGACACGTTCTCCTGGGCGCCCGCCTGGTCGGTGATGATTCCCCTCGCGCTCGTGTGGGTCCTCGTCCTCTTCGTGATCGGACGCGGCCTGTCCAAGGGCGTCGAAGCGGCCAACAAGGTGTTCCTCCCGCTGCTCGTCATCCTCTTCCTGGCACTCGTCGTTCGCGCGCTCTTCCTGCCCGGCGCCGTTGAGGGCCTCAACGCCTTCTTCACCCCGAACTGGGGCGCGCTCGCCGATCCCAAGGTCTGGCTGGCCGCCTTCGCGCAGATCTTCTACTCGCTGTCCGTGGGCTTCGGTATCATGCTGACCTACGCCTCCTACCTCCAGCGCAAGTCGAACCTGACCGGCACCGCGCTCGTGGCCGGCTTCGCGAACTCGTCCTTCGAGATCCTCGCGGGCATTGGCGTCTTCAGCGCCGTGGGCTTCATGGCGCACCAGGGCGGCGTGAGCGTCTCCGAGGTCGAGGGACTCAGTGGCCCGATCCTCTCCTTCGTGACCTTCCCGAAGATCATCTCGATGATGCCCGGCG
>USPB01000007.1 GCA_900556405.1 uncultured Actinomyces sp. | reverse complement strand
CCTGCGCTACGCGATCGACAACTCCAAGCTGGTCACCGAGCTCGGCTGGGAGCCCAAGTTCACGAACTTCCGCGACGGCCTGGCTGACACCATCGCCTGGTACACCGAGAACGAGGCGTGGTGGGCTCCGCTGAAGGAAGCTGTCGAGGCGAAGTACGCCGCCGAAGGACACTGATTCCTTGGCTCACGTGACCCGAGACGAGGCCTCGCCTCGCCCCCGCGTCACCGTCCTCATGGCCACCTACAACGGGATGGCCGAGGGCGGGGCGTGGCTCGACGAACAGGTGGACTCCGTGCTCGCTCAGGCGGGCGTGGAGGTCCGCCTCGTCGTGTCCGACGACGCGTCGAGCGACGGGACGCGCGCGCACCTTCAGGAGCGTGCGGCCGCCGACCCTCGGATCACGGTCCTGCCCCAGCGTGACGGTACTCCCGGCGTGACGGGCAATTTCCTGCATCTTTTCACAACACACACCCCTGACGGCTCCTACGTCGCTTTCACCGACCAGGACGACGTGTGGCACGAGGACAAGCTGAGTTCTCAGCTGGCACTCATGGCTGCCCGCGGGGCCGACGTCGTCTCCTCGAACGTCACCTCATTCCAATCGCTGCCCGGCGGTGGGGTGGGGGAGCGGCGCCTCATTCGCAAATCGCAGCCCCAGCGCGGATGGGACTTCCTTTTCGAGGCCGCGGGACCAGGCTCGACCTACGTCTTCAGTCCGAAGGCCCACGAGACCCTCGTGCGCGTCTTGAGCGACCTCGACTACAGCGACATCGGCGTGCACGACTGGTACGTCTATGCGCTGGCGCGGTCGATCGGCCTGACGTGGGTGATTGGCGAGGAGCCGACCCTGGAGTATCGCCAGCACGGCGGCAACGTGCAGGGCGCGAACTCCGGTTCCGGCGCGCGCGATGCCCGCATGGCCAAGCTGCGCAATGGCTTCTACCGCAAGCAGTTCATCCTGACGGCCCGCGCCGCCCAGAAGGTGGGCAGTTTCGATGAGCGCCGCGCGCGCCAGCTGCGCGCCATCCTGGGCGAGCTCGAGGGGCAAGGCGTGGCCTCGCGGCTGCGATTCGCCTTGCGCTGGCGTCAGATCCGCCGCGACCCCGTGGAGGGTCTCAAGCTCGCCGCCGCTCGCGTTCTGGGCGTGTGGTGATGACTACCTCTGGTAGGTGACGAGCCCGCCGTCCGCGTCCTCCGTCGCGAGGATGCGCGCCAACTTGTCAGGGGAGAGCGCGCGCGGATCAATGATGATGACCGAACGTCCCTGCATCCACTGATCGAGCACCTGTCCCGCGCCCGTTCGCGCGTCCCACAGCAGCGCGACGCGGCGACCGCGCACCGGGGCTGACGGGTGAGAGCCCGCCAATGCCTCGTCCCGGGCCTGCGTGAGCAGCGGGGGAGTGTCGACGATGAGGCCGTCCGGCTGCGTGGCGATCTCCGCGAGGCCGTCGAGCGCCCCGCCTAAGGGGCCGTCCCATGCGAAGGACAGGTACTGTGCGGGCTGGGCGAGTACATGTGCTCCAGCGTCGATTGCATCGGTGGCTTCGGAGCCGAGAATATTCGTGACGAAAAGGTCGCCTGGCAGTGGGCGTCGTGTATCGAGGAGCTCCCATCCCATCGCTCGCGCGGCGATCTGCCAGAGGGTGTCCTGCCAGGGTTGAAGAGTCGTGTAGATGCGAGTCGGTGTCGGTTCGCCTGTGCCGAACAGATCGGCGGCGAGTTCGTTTGTCAGGTAGTTCGCGATCTTCGATAGCCACCTGCTGACCACGGGTCCTCCCAGTTCAACCCGCTCCTGGCCGTATTGGGTGAGCGCTGGCCCTGACCATTCGTTAATCGCTGTGATACAGTGGGTGAGCCTGCTCATAGTTTCTGAGGACGTATTGTTCATGGTTTCAAGTATATCGAAGGTCCTATGTGTTCCCAGTACTTAGTAACTGTGAAGTCCTTGAAAACAGGCACTGTTTTACCGTTGGGTCAAGCGCTACGGAAAAGGTCTCAATATCGCGAAACCGCTTGACTTCCTGCAATGACACGCGTGTAATTCTCGTATTGATCGATTCGTTATAAGGAGCTCCCGCAATGTGGAACATCTTCGGTGACGGACCTCTGGAGTGGTCCGAGGACGCCGACGCGGCGCTGTACGCCCGCATTGACGGTCCCCTTGCGTGGCAGCAGCACGCGCTGTGTGCACAGACGGATCCGGAAGCTTTCTTCCCCGAAAAGGGTGGCTCCACCCGCGAGGCCAAGGCCGTTTGTCAGGCCTGCCAGGTGCGTGAGGACTGCCTGGAGTACGCGCTGGCAAACGATGAGCGCTTTGGCATCTGGGGTGGCATGTCCGAGCGCGAGAGGCGGCGCCTGCGCCGTATGGCCGGTTGAGCCCGACACAGCGCTCCGTCGGCGCGATCCTCGTCACGAGGGGAGAGACGCCGCTCACTCAGTCCGTCCTGCGGGCCATCGAGAATCAATCGATGGCCCCGCACTCGTTGACCATCATTGACGTCGCAGGTCGCCACGTCACCCCCTTCCCGTCCGAACGCGTTCCCGAGGGAGCGCAGCTCGTTCGCGTTGGCCGTGCCCGCAACCTGGGCGATGCAATCAAGCGTGCACGCGCACAGGGAGCCGCTTTCACCTCGGAACACTGGTGGTGGATCCTTCACGAGGACTCGGCCCCCGAACCCGAGTGTCTCGATGAACTTATTCAGGCGGCCACCGTCGGCAAGACCGTTGGCGCCGTCGGCGTCAAGCAGATGAGCTGGGACGGGAGCCGACTCCTCGAACTGGGTATTTTCGCCACGGCGAGCGCCCGACGGCTCGAACGCGTCGGTGACGACGACATCGACCAGGGGCAGTACGACGGAACGAGCGATGTCCTCGGGGTCGGCACCGCCGGGCTCTTCATCAGCGCCGAGGCCTACGAGGCCGTCGGCGGATTCGACACCGCGCTCGGCCCCTTCGGCGACGGGCTGGACCTGGGGCGCAGGCTCCACCTCGCGGGGTACCGCGTGGTCGTCGCGCCCAAGGCGCGCGTGCGCCACGCCCGCGTCTCCCTGTACTCGGGCCTCGACTCTGCGCCAGAGTCGGATCGCAGCGAGCCGACGGGCGACGTGTCCGACGCGGTTATCGACGGGAACGCCGCGACCGACGGATCCTTCCGCAAGCGCCGCTACGCCCAGATGTACAACTGGTGCAAGGCCGTGCCGACCCTCGTCCTGCCCTTCCTGGCCCTGTGGCTCCTCGTGTGGAGTCCGGCGCGCGCGCTGGGACGTATCCTCACGGGGCGCGCGTCCCTGGCTCTGCCCGAAATCGGTGCCCTCGTCTCATTGATGGCAGCGACCCCGCGCCTGCTCGCCGGTCGCGCCCGCGCCGCTCGGTCCCGTTCCGTTCCCCGATCCGCCCTGCGTGGCCTCGAGACGGCACCCGCCTCGCTGCGCAAGGAACCGGCCGGCGTGGATGAGGACGAGAACGGCGAGCGCATCGATCCGCTCATCGTCGCTTCGATGCGGCGCTACCGACTCCGTTCTGCCTCCGTCGGCCTGGGGCTCGTCATCGTGACGTCTGTGATTGCTGGCGCGCAGTGGTGGGGAACCTCCGCGGGCCTCGTCGGCGGAGCATGGGTGTCGCTGCCCGCGACCTGGACCGAGCTGTGGAACGCCGCGTGGGCCGCGTGGGTGCCCGGTGGAGACGGCTATGCCGGTGGCGCGGACCCCCTGACGATTCTGCTTGCCCTCCTGAGTGCCCCCGTCGCGCCGCTCGGCATCACCCCCGGGGCATTCGCGACGTTCCTGCTCGTGGCGTCGAGCCCGATCGCGGCCCTCATCGCATGGATTCCGACCCGCGCACTCGCCACGTCGCTGCGCGTGCGCTTCCTGGCGTCGCTGGCGTGGGCATTCGCCCCCGCGCTCCTCCTGAGCGCGACCCACGGTGTCCTCGCGGGCATTCTCGCCCACATCGCCTTGCCGGTCTTCGCGGCGTTCTGCCTCGGGACGCCCCGGCCTCTGTACGTGGCCGGTGCGTCCGGCATTGAGGCCGCACCCCTGCAGCCCCGCGGAGTGAACGCGGGGTGCGCGGCGCTTGCGCTCGTCGTCCTGTCGTGCTGCGCCCCGTGGCTCCTGCCTGTTGGCGCGGTTGCGCTCGCGTGGCGGTCCCGGCGCCGCCTCCTCGTGGCGCTGCCCGCTCTGACGCTTCTCCTGCCCACCTACGTCTCCATCCTCGCGCGCCCCGCGGCGTGGCCTGCCCTTGCCTCGACGAGTGGGGGAGTGCACGCATACACCCGCGCGCCCTCGTGGATGGCGGCCCTCGGTATGCCCGCGGCCCCGTCGAGCATGTTCGAGGCCGTGGCGCTCGGAATCATCGGCGGCGGCGTCCTGTTCTTCGGGACAATTGCCCTCCTGCGCGCGCGTTCGCGCGCCGTCAGCATGGCATACGGGTGGGCTCTCATTGCCTCCGCTCTCGCGTGGGGAGCCTCGCACATCGGCGTTGGCATGTCCGGCGCGTCAGTGGCCTCGGCGTGGGCCTCGCCCGCCCTGTCCCTCGCCTTCATGATCCTGGTCGTACTGTCCTGCTCGGGTCACCTCGTTCGTGCCGATGCCGCCGCTGACGTCACCGCGTGGGACGCATCCCGGCCCTTCGCGCTGCGAGCCCTGGGAGCCCTCATTGCCATCGCGATTGCCGGATCTGCGTCCGCCGCCAGCGTGGCCGCCGTCGCTGGTCGATCCAACCCTGACGACATTCCGACCTTCACGATGTCCCAGCGTGACACTGTCTCGGCGCTCTCCTCGCCCATCGTCTCCGCCGTCGCCTCGCAGGCGCAGCGGTCGCCGCGCGCCGGACGCATCCTCGTCCTTGATGGTGACCCGACGAACGACACAGTCAACGCCACGCTCTGGCGAGGAAACGGAGCGTCACTCACGGCCTCGAACCCCGCCGTTCGCGCCCTCGTCCTCGCCGAGGCGCGCTCCGGTGCCACCACCGGTAGCGTGAGCGACCCGGCCACTGCCTCACTCGCACAGGCCGCCTATACCCTGGTCGTCTATCCGGACGACGCGACCGTGCAGACGCTGGCCGCGCACGATGTCGACACGATCCTCGTTCCCCTCGGCGCGAGCGGCTCCGCCGCCCTGACCTCCGGCCTCGACCGCGCCGAAGGACTCGAGAAGGTCGGCGATACGACGTCCGGCACCGTCTGGCGCGTGCGTCCAGGTGGGCTGACACCGGCGCGCGTTCGCGTTGAGTCAGCCAGCGGGGTGACGACTCCGGTTGGTTCCTCGCAGCTGCGTGTCGACGGCGACGTGGACGCCGCAGGCACCCTCGTCCTGGCCGAGCGTGCCGACTCCGGATGGCATGCGTGGGTCGATGGGGTGGCGCTGACCCCCGTTGCTGCCTCCGACGGATGGTCGCAGGCATTCGACATGCCCACCGCTGGGCATCTGACGCTCACGTACAGCGCGTGGTGGATCATTCCGTGGCGCATCGCCGCGGGCGCGTGCCTGGTCGTTGCCCTCGCCAGCGCCCTATCCGCGTGGAGGAAGAGATGACAAAGCCCCGCATCAGTTCCCTGACGACCCTCGTGGGCGCGGGGATCGCCGTGGCGGTCATGGCCTCTGGCTCCGTGTGGGTCGGTGCCTCCCCGAGCAGAGTCGACGGGACGGCGCAGAGCGCCCATCCGTCACAGGTGCGCCTCGCGTGTCCCTCGGGCATCGTCGATCCTTTCGAAACGACCAGCGTTGCGGCGGGTTCCACCTGGTCCTCGCTCGCATCCGCCCCCACGAGCCCAGCGCCCGCGTCCATCACAGGCAACGGGGGAGTCATCCCCACGGCCCTGACTCTTGCCGGCCAGGGGGGAGGCGAACTCGCGGGCCTGAGTGCCGTCGGATGCGCGGCGCCACGCACCTCGCAGTGGATCGCGACCGGCGCCACCACCTCCGGCGCCGACATGGTTCTCATCCTCTCCAACCCCGGTCCCACGGCCTCGGTCGTCAGCATTGACGGATACGGGGCTTCCGGCCCCCTCAATGCCGCGCCGCGCCAGGTCACTGTTCCTGCGTCCTCTTCGGTGTCGGTGCTCCTCGCGGGATGGTTCCCGGACGAGAACTCCCTCGCCCTCCACGTCCGTGCAGACGGGGGCGGCGTCGCCGCCTGGGTGCAGGCCTCCCTGATGAACGGTGAGATTCCCCAGGGGACCACGCTCGCCTCCGCAGTCGTGCCCGCGACCTCGCAGACGATCCTGGGAGTGGATCCCAAGGGCACGTCGCTGCTGCGCCTCGTGTCGCCCTCGGGTGATGCCCACGTGAGCGTCTCCGTCGCCGATTCGACGGGCGTCCACACCCTCCCCGGCGGCCAAGCGACCGTCGCCGAGGGGACCACCCTTGAGATGCCTCTCGATGGCGCGTCCAGCGATGCTACTCCGATCGCGCTCGTCGTCACCTCGGATCGCGAGGTCGTGGCACAGACGACGACGATCACCGTCGGCGCCCCCTGGGCTGAGCGGCTCAGCGCCTGGATCATGCGTTCCAACGCGGGCCCCGCGACGACGTTCACCGAGGCCTCGGTTCCCGGCGCTAGCCAGCTGACGACGATGACCACCTCCGTGCTCTCGTCGACCCTCCTTCGTGCCACATCGATTGCCACCGACTCCGGCGTGAACGCCTCGTCCGCGAGCCTCCTCCTGTACGCGCCCGCCGATGCTGCTGGCGCTGCAACCGCGAGCCAGGGGGATACCGCGCAGTCCGCTGCGCCCGGTCCGAGCGCCACCCCTGACATCTGGGCGTCGCCTTCTCCCGTCACGTCGCAGTCCGGAGCCTCCCAATCGGGTGAATCACGCGATGCGCAGTCGAGCGGAACCTCCGCCTCGACCCCGGGAGCTATTGCGGTGCGCGTGGGAAACCGAACGATCTACGTCGCTCCGGGAGTCCCCACCCTCGTCAGTCTTCCGGACAGCGCGAGCACCATCAGCGCGGATACCCCGATCCAGGCAGCCCTGGTCATCACCGCCGACACCGCAGTGGGGCGCATGAGCACCACGTGGAACGTGGGCACGGAGGGCATTAGCGCTGTCACCGGCGCCATCCGCACCGCCAACTAATCAGCGCATCGCGTCGTCGATCTCGTCCGGCGGCAGCGCCAGAATGTGACTGATCCTCTCGACAAGGACCCTGCGCGTCATGACGGCGACCTCCTCGGGCGAGCAACGCAGCGTGATCGGCAGGCGGTAGACCACGATCCGGTCCCGCAGACCGCGACGACGATCGGCCGGGAAAATGCGTGCGACAACGACGCTGTGGGATTCCCAGGGGGCCGGATCTGACGGCGGAACATCCTCCACGGCGAATTCGATCGTGGACACCTGAGGCCAGCGACGAATGAGCTCAGTGACGAGTTCGCGCACCATCAGATCGAAGTTCTCACGCCGCGTCCTCCACTCCGGTGTTCCCGGGAAAAAGAGGGGACCGCGAGGACCGCGACCGTGGCGGTTGCGGCTCGAGATATGGCGGCGCGTGGAAAACACCCCCTCAGGGTAGGCACATGGCGCGCGGGAGTGGGCCATCGGCGCACAGAGTGTCGTACTCTTAGGGACGTGATTGCCCAACGCCACTGCTCCAAACCCGGCTGCTCGACCGCCGCCGTCGCCACCCTCACCTACGATTACCGAGATTCAACCGTCGTTGTCGGCCCCCTCGCGACCGTCGCGGATCCCAACTCGTATGACCTGTGCGAGGAACACGCGCAGAATCTCACCGCGCCGCTGGGCTGGCAGGTTGTCCGTCTGGCGACCAATTTCGAACCGGCTCCGCCCTCCGGAGATGACCTCGCCGCGCTCGTTGACGCCGTGCGTCGCGTCGCTCAGGAGGCGCAGGCTGAGCCGACTCCCGCTCCCGGCGCCCGCAGGCCTCACACCGGTCCGTTTGGCCCCGCGCGCTCCGCGGGAAGCCCCGACACGTCGAGCCCGCTCGACCCCTCGAGCCCGTACGCGCGCAGGCGTGCACAGTTCACGGTGGTTGACGGCTCCGAGGCAGACTCCGAGGACTAACCCCTACAGGCCGAAGCGAGGCTGCGTCGCCTCGTGGAATCGCGCCTTGCCGCGCGCACGACGCTCACACTCGCGCTCCCACTCGCGATCACGGCGGGCCACGAGAATGGCCGCAATCACGATCTCCGGGTGCAGTCCCGGCGGCAGAGGCGTCTGAACGCGCTTCACAAGACGCTCAGCGAGGGACGACGCGACCTGCGCGCGCAGCGTCCTATCGATGGAGCGGTTTGCTCCCAGGAACGCGCGAGCCTCGGCCGCGAGAGCATCGTCGAGGGGCAGGATCGTCGCCGAGGCCGCCCACTCCTCGAGCCCGGGAGGCATCACCAGGGGAGGATAGAAGACCGATTCTCCCTGGGAGCACACCATCGTCCCCGCCGCGATATCCCCCAGACGCTTTCCCTTTTTATTGACGAGCTCGGTGAGGAACGCGAGGCCGCCCGACGTCAGCCAGTTTTCCAGGATTCCCACGCCGACGCGTACGGCGCTGTGGCGAGCGGTGATCGCGCCGCCGTCGTCGCGTACGACCCGCAGGTTGAACGCCCACTTGCCGAGCGAACGGCCTTTCGTGGCCACTTCGACCACGAAGGGGACGAAAAACATGACCGAGGCGATCACGCCGATGACGAACACACGTACGAGAGAGGCAGAGTCATTCGACCAGGTGCGCGCGGCGCTGATGAGCACGAGGAGGGCCGCGCCCAGGTATGTGGTGCCGTCGATGACTGCGGCGGCGAAGCGTTGAAGGGGCGAGGCAGGGGTGACGTCCAGGGAGACGGCTTCACCCGTGCGGACATAGTCACCTTGAATGACGCGTGATTGACTGCGTTGCGCGCTCATGTATGACACGCTAGTCCAATGGACATCGATGTGCTGCGGGTGAGCGGAAAAACGGAGTGGAAACGCCTCGAGGAACTGACGCGTACCCGCACTCTGACGGGTGAACAGATCGACGAGCTCGACCGGCTCTACCGATCTGCCACCACCGACCTGGCGCGCGTGCGCACGACCAGTCCCGATCCCGACGTCATTGCGGACCTCTCGCGCATCCTGTCGGCGGCTCGTGGGCGCTTAGCGGGAACGGCGGGCATCAACGGAACCGTCATTGCACGCTTTTTCAAGGTGTCGTTGCCCTACGCCCTCTATCAGATTCGCTGGGTGACGGTTGGCGTCATGGCCGTCTCCATCGTGCTTGCTCTGATCGAGGGCCACTACCTGGTCACCCACCCGGACGCGATGAACCAGCTGGGCACGCCCGAGCAGCTGCGCCAATACGCGAACAGTGACTTCGCTGCGTACTACCACCAGGACACGAATGCGGAGTTTGGGCTCTCCGTCTGGGCGAACAACGCGTGGATCGCTCTGCAGGGCGTGGTGACGGGCGTGACCGGCGTGTACCCGTTGAAGATCCTGTGGACCAACGCGACGAACGTGGGGGTGGCCGGAGCCGTTGTGAGCGTCTACGCGGGGCCCTGGCACTTCTTCCGTTTTATTCTGCCGCACGGACTGCCCGAACTGACCGCCGTCTTCATCTCGATCGCAGCGGGCCTGCGGGTCTTCTGGGCGCTCCTCGTCCCCGGCGCAGCGACGCGCTACCAGGCGGTGGGCGTGGCCGCGCGTAGCTCCATGACGGTGGCAGCGGGCTGCGCCATCCTCCTCGCGGGCTCGGGTGTCCTCGAAGGGTTCGTGACGCCCTCGGAGCTGCCCGACGCCGTCAAGATCGCCCTCGGGGTCGTGATGACCGCAGCCGTGTGGGCGTACACGCTGATCCTCGGGCGCAGGGCGCACCGTGCGGGCCAGGACGCCGACGTCGGCATCGACGCCGGCTACTACCAGCCGGTCGCGGGCTGACACCGCGCTCGCGGGCTTACAGGCGTCCGCTCTTCTTCAACTCGATGTAGCGGTCGGCCGTGCGGGCAGGCAGCAGACCCGCCGAGGCCTGCAGCGTGAGGGCACCCGCGAGGCGCACGTCCGCGGCGCCTGCAGCGTCGGAGCGCTCGGCGAGTGCTGCCGATGCCGCCAGGAATACCGCGTCAGCGTCCTCGCGCCCGTTGCGGGCACGAATCTCGTCGGGGTCGGTCGCCGATGCGACGAGTACCGTATGGCGCTTCGTCAGGCGTGCCAGGGCGTCGGTGAACTCGGTTTCCAGTCCGGCGGGCGGGATCTTCGTGGCGATGACGACGAATGCCGAGTGGCGCACAGTCTCTTCGACGGCGTCAGCTGCCCTCGACCAGTCGGTGACATCCAGGCGCGGGTTCAAGTCCGTGAACACGTGCGCGAGCGTCTCGATGATCTTGGCCCCGCGTACGCCGGAGACGCGGGCGCGCACGCGTGAATCGACGGCGATGACGTGGACCTTGTCGCCCGCACGATCGGCCAATGCTGCCAGCAGCAGGGTGGTTTCGATCGAGGAATCCAGGCGTGGCGCGCGGCCCAGCGCGATCGAGTCAACTTCCTCGTTCTCGGGGGCGCCGAGCAGCGCGGAGGATGCGCGACCGCAGTCGACGACGATGACGACGTGGCGGTCGCGTTCGGGACGCCACTGGCGCACCATGAGCTCGGTGGAGCGGGCGGACGCGCGCCAGTCGATGTCGCGGGGGTCATCTCCCACGACGTACGCGCGCAGCGAGTCGAACTCCGTGCCTGCGCCGCGCAGCGTCGTCGGTGTTGTGCCTTCGAGTTCGTGGAGGCGGGCCAAGCGCGAGGGGAGGAGCACCCGCGCCTTAAACTCCGGCAGCACCGACAGGGTCAGGGGTGCACTGATCGACACCTGGCGTGCGCCGAGGTGCAGGGGGCCCCAGGAACGAATCGTGACGACGTCCGCGTGACGCGTTCCTCGCCTGGTGGGGGACAGGAGCGTCGTGACCTTCTCCGCGGACTTCGGGAGTACGCGCACACGCCGGAAGGACGGCGATTGACGCAGGGAGGGAGGCCACGCGTCGCGCACGTCCAGGACCATGTGGCGCTTGGTCGTGTTCGTCAGGCGCAGCGAGGCCTCGGTGCTCTGGTCGGCGCGGATCGGGCCGGTGACCTCGCGGCTCATGCGCAGAGTGCGCGGCGAGGGGGCGGCGAGGGCATCCAGCAGACAGATGAGCACGACAATGCCCCACCACATCCACGCGAAGCCGCGGGATGGGGCGAAAGCGAGCGGGATCAGGCCCACCAGGACGAGGAGCGCGCTGCGCGCCGAAATCGCCACGGGGAGCCTCAGCGAGGAACGGGGGTGGCCGCGAGGACGCCGGTGATGACGTCGGTGGCGTCCACGCCTTCCAGGTTGGCCTCGGCGCGCAGACCCAGTCGGTGAGCGAGGGTCACGGGGGCCATCGTCTTGACGTCGTCGGGGGTGACGAAGCCTCGTCCCTGGAGGAATGCCCATACGCGAGAGGTGCGCAGCAGCGCGGTCGCGCCACGCGGAGAGACACCCACACGCACGGCGGCGGATGTACGCGTCGCGCGGCACAGGTCCACCAGGTAGGCCATGACCGCGGGCGCGACCTCGATGCGTGAGGCAGCCTCGTGTGCCGCATGAATGTCGGCGGCGCCCGCCACGGGCCGGATGCCGGCCTCGGCCAGCGACATTGGGTTGAAGCCGGCCTGGTGGCGGGCGATGATGTCGATCTCGGCCTCGCGCGAGGGCAGGGGGAGCTCAAGCTTGAGGAGGAAACGGTCCAGCTGGGCCTCGGGCAGAGGGTAGGTGCCTTCGTACTCGACCGGGTTCTGGGTGGCGATAACCATGAAAGGATCCGGAAGCGTGCGCGTGGCGCCGTCGATCGACACCGTGTGCTCCTCCATCGATTCCAGCAACGCGGACTGGGTCTTGGGGGGAGTACGGTTGATTTCGTCGGCGAGCAGCAGGTTCGTGAAAACAGGCCCCTCACGGAACACGAACTCGGAGTGGCCCGCATCCCACACCATGGAACCCGTGATGTCCGCGGGCATGAGGTCGGGAGTGAACTGGATGCGTGCCATGTCGACGTCGAGGGCGCGGGCGAGGGTGCGCACGAGCAGCGTCTTCGCGACGCCGGGCACACCCTCCAGCAGGGCGTGACCGCCGGCGACAAGGGCAACGATCAGGCCGGTGATCGCGCCATCCTGGCCGACGACGGCTTTACCGATCTCGGCTTTGAGAGCCAGGAGGGATTCCTGCGTGCGCCGCTCGCTCTCGCTCAGCGAACGCCCCGACCAGCCTTCGCCGGTGGGCGCGGAGTAGGAGGTGGCCTGGTGCGGAGCGCCCTGAGGCGTGCCCAGAGGAGTGGGAACATTCGGCACGTACGAGGCCGGGGCGCCCTGCGCGGGCACCTCACCCTGGGGCACGTAGAAGCCCGGAGCCGCCGAGGGCGCCGGAACCTGCTGGGGCGCGCCGTTGGACGAGGGGCCGGGAATCGGGCTAGTCATGGCGGATCTCCTTTTCGAGAGCGTCGAGGTCGTGGGCGAGGCGGATCAGTTCCTTCTCGGACGTGGGGGCAGGACCCCACAAGAGGGCGGTCGAGCGCGACGTGAGCAGGCCTCGTTGCTCAATCGCACGGGTCAGAGCCTCGCGGTCGCCAGTGTGGGCGATGCCCAGTGCGGTCGCGATGCGTGTGGCACTGGCGCTACGCAGCGCCGTGGCGGCGTGCTCGTACGCCCGCTGAGAGCGCATGAGACGGGCCTTACCGATGACGGTTTCGGAGGCGGGAACCTCAATGGGGAGTTTCTCCGGCGTCAGGGGACCCAGGCGCCTGCCTCGGGCGATCGCGGCAATCAGGCACGCCCCAATCGTGAGGAGGAAAGCGGGTGCGAGGTAGGGTGCCTCGGCGCTGTCGTCTTTCCCGTGGCCGAGGGTATCGGTCGTTTTCGGCGAATACCAGGCGACCTTGGGGGTACGCCCGATCGCGTTGATGGCGAGGGCTGCGTTGCCCTCGTCGGTGATCGCGCGGTTTCGCAGGCGCAGCGAATCGGGAATGATCGCCCGGAAACGCCCTGATTCGGCCTTCTCGGCGTATGCGTAGGAATCGTCATCCCCGGGGAAGCACAGTGCCCAGCCGTGTGCGCTGCTTGCGGTGCCGCCGACCGCGTAGGCGGAGGACGTCAGCGACTGCGCGCGCGTCGCCGTTTCGGAGTTGCACCTGGCCGTCACGACACGTGAGCTGTGCCAGTCACGCTTCGCGTGAAGACCGTCGAGGTAGGGAGCAGACGAATCGTATTCTTCCTCGAGTCCGACGTAGACGACGTTCGCCCGGGTCTCGACCGCCTTGGCGATAGAATCGCTCATCCGCGCGGGAAAAATGACGACGAGGGTCGTGTCATCGCCCACCTCGGATGCGCCCTTCGCTCCGACTTCGCGCACGGACACCCCGTGGTCGCCGAGCACCTGGGCCAGCGCGCGGGCGCCATCGCCGTGCTTATTGCGAATGCCGACGGGCGCGTTGTTGTACCCCATCTGGCTGAGGAGGGCCGAACCGATCAGGGCAATCACCGTGACCGCAATGAGGAGGAGCATCGGACGCGCCGCCGAGAAACGCTCGCGCGCCGTGGGAGTGACGATTGCGACCTGCCGGGACTTCATGACTTGTCCTTCGCGTGGCTACACAGGTCGAGGAGGACCGGAGTAAAGGAGCGCAGCGCGTCCACCTCGTCGCGCGAGACCGCGGCATGACCGTAGCGAACCTTGTCGAAGGACTCGGCGTATGCGGACAGCTGCGGGGCGAGGCCGGGGGCGACCCGGGTCGCCGCGTCGGCGGCCTCGCGGGCGGTCAGGCCCGGAGTCGAGGAGACGATGTCGTGGTCATCGAGGCCCAGAACCATGAGACGGTAGGCCCACACGTACGCCAGGTTCCAATCCTGAGCGGCCACGGCCTCGTCGAAGGATGCCTGAACCTGCGGCTCGCTGGTCTCCTCCTCGAAGACAGCGCCCGACTTGCGCCGTCTCGCCAGACGAATCGGGTTGAGGATGAGCACAATGACCAGGGCTGCGATCACAATGATCGCCAGAATCGCCAGGATCAGCGAGATCGGTGGGGCACCCTGGCCCTTCCACGACAGGAGGCGGAAGAAATCGTCGATCACATTCTTGACGAAGCCGACGATCGGGCCACCGATCTCGCCGTACTCGCCCTTGGCAAGCTCTTTGAGGAGCCAGTCACGAGCCTCGCCCTGGTCGGGCGTCAGCGGAACCTCACAGCTGAGCATGGGACTCACTGAGGCTGGACGCTCGCCTGCATGAGGACCGCCGCGAAGTTTTCCTTACGGATACGCAGGTCCGCATACATGAGCGTCTCATAGGTGGCAGTGAGCGGCGTGACGAGGCCGCTGGCGAAGGTGATCAGACCCGTTGTGATCGCCAGAAGAATCGTCGAACCGGTCTCATTATCGGCCATGGCGAACGCGGTGACTCCCGTGAGACCGCCGATGAAACCACCGATGAAACCGGCGATAAAACCGGCGATGAACGTGACGAGGAAGATTCGTCCAAGCGTCGGCCAGAAGTAGCCCTTGCTCAGGTTCCACGAACGCTTCAAGGACGCGATCGGTCCGATCTCCTCAAGCACCGTGATGACGGAAGCGAAAGCGAACTTGATGTTCAGGAAATACACGGCGGCGACGACGGGCAGGAACAGCAAGAAACCGACGAGCAAGAGGGGGTCACCGATCGAATCATCGGCGAGGAAGATGAAGAAGAATCCGACCATGAGGAGGCCCCAGATGATCATCGGGAGCATCGTGACAATGCCGGTCACGATGAACGTGCCAATCAAGGCGCCCAGACGAGGCTGCGTCATCGCCCAGGCCTGCGAGAGGGTCACCTTGTTGCCGATCATCATCTGCGACACCGTGGTCGCCAGCATGCCCATGATGATGGTGGTGCCCGCAACCATCGTCAGCGTCTGCACACCCTGAGATACTAGGCCAGTCAGCATCAGGACGGCCAAATCCTCCGTCCCCGACAACTGGGCCTGGGGATCGCTCGATTCGGCCACGGACCCGAGCGAGGTCGGCAGGAAAGCTGTCACCATGGAGACGAGGGAGACGACCGCCATGACCGCCATCGTGAAGCCGAAAAGAATCTTCGGATTCTGACGGATCGCGGCAAACGAACCGCTCATCAGGTCGCCGATCGAGAGCGGGCGCAGGGGGATGATGCCGGGCTTGGCTTCCCATCCCCACTGGTTGGTGTTCACGCTGTAGCCGGAGGCGCCGGGCTGCGAGGCGTAACCCTGCTGGCCGCCGTATCCGGGCTGGGTGCCGTAGGGCTGCTGAGCGCCGTAGGCTTGCTGACCGCCGTATCCGGGCTGGGTGCCGTAGGGGTGTTGAGCGTCGTAGGGCTGCTGACCGCCGTAGGAGGACTGAGCACCATAGACCTGGCCGCCCGCGGCCCCGGGCTGCGCTCCGGTGGACTGATACGGGTTCGAGGAGCCGGGAGCGGTCCACGGGGTGCTCATTCGTGCCTCCATGTCGATTGTTTGGTCTGTCACTAATCCTGCCACACGCAGCCGTCGCGTGAAACCTTGTCCAGGGCAGAAATTGGGTCGTTGATGCGCGAGTCTTCTGCGTTCGTGACGATTTCGTGACACTATCGTGACATGAGTTCGCGCATCCTCGTCGTCGACGACGACGTCGCCCTGGCCGAGATGATCGGGATTGTCCTCCAGAATGAGGGCTTCGACGTCGTCTTTTGTGCCGATGGATCCCAGGCGCTGGCTCAATTCCAAGAGAGTCGCCCCGACCTCGTCCTGCTGGACGTGATGCTGCCGGGCATGGACGGCTTTGACGTGTGCCGTGCGATTCGACGTATCTCGGATGCGCCGATCGTTATGTTGACCGCTCGTTCCGACACGTCTGACGTCGTCACGGGACTGGAGGCCGGAGCTGACGACTACGTGCCCAAGCCTTTCAAACCCAAAGAGCTCGTGGCCCGCGTGCGTGCCCGTTTGCGCGGACGCGAGGACGCGCAGGTGGACGAGGGGCTCACGTTGCAGGACCTGTCCATCGACGTGGCCGGTCACGTCGTGAAGCGAGACGGGCATGTCATCGCTCTGACGCCCCTCGAATTCGACCTCTTGGTGACGCTGGCTCGCGCGCCCTGGAAGGTTTTCTCGCGTGAGGAGCTCCTCGAACAGGTGTGGGGCTACCGTCACGCGGCGGACACGAGGCTGGTGAATGTTCACGTGCAGCGTCTGCGCTCGAAGATCGAGCGTGACCCGGAGCGCCCCGAGCTCGTTGTGACCGTCCGCGGGGTGGGATACCGTGCAGGCGCGGGAGCGTAGGGACGCGCTCAAGCGCCTCGTGGGCGTTATTTCGTCGTCGAGGCCGTGGGCCTTCCTTGCATCCTCGCACCTCGCCCGCCGCATCCGTCACTCCCTGTCGGCTCGGCTCGCGGTCGCGATTACGCTCGCGGTCCTCGTGATTGTTCTCGTCTCGGGCGTCATCATCGCCTCCCAGCTGCGCACGTCCATGTTCGAGACGCGCAGGGATGCGATCTTGGCCGACGCGTCCCTTCGGTTCTCCTCGGCTCAGTCTGGCTTTTCGTCGTCGACGGCCTCGTCTCCCGCGCAGGTGCAGGAGTCCGCGCGTGGGGCGCTGGCCTCGCTCAAGGCCTCGGCGGCAGGCGCGGGCGCGACCAATGTGGCGCTGCTGCGCTCCGAAGGCACCACGGCCTCGCTGCGCATCAACCAGATTGAGGATGAGCAGATGCGTGGTCTCGTGACGGCGCAGATGCGCGCGGCGGTTGCCGGGGGAGGGGCGCAGTGGCAGTCGGTGGCCATCCGGTCGAGCGACGGCAAGAAGGAAGAGCCGGGGATCCTCGTCGGCACCCAGGTGCAGCTGCCACGAGCGGGCACGCACGAGCTTTACATTCTGTATTCGCTGTCCGCCGACCAGGCGCAGGTCGATGTCGTTCTGCGGGTTCTGTTCCTGTCCTCCCTGCCGGTCATCGTCGCCCTGCCGATCGGCGTCTTTGCGCTCCTCCATCGCCTGCTCCTGCCCGTACGCGTGACGGCCCAGGCGGCGACGAAGGCCTCCGAGGGCGACCTGGATGTGCGCGTTGATGTGCGCGGCGATGATGAGATGGCGGACTTGGGGCGAGCATTCAACGCTATGACGTCCTCACTGCAGGACACCATCTCGCGCTACGACGAGCTCGCGAAGCTCCAGCAGCGCTTCGTCTCCGACGTGTCCCACGAGCTGCGCACGCCGCTGACGACGATCCGCATGGCCGAGGACGTCGTGTGGGATAACCGCGACGAGCTGCCCGCGCACGCACGCCGCTCTGCGGAGCTCCTGCATGACCAGACTGAACGCATGGAGCAGATGCTCGCCGACCTGCTGGAAATCTCGCGGTACGACGCCGCGAGCGCGCTGCTGGATGCAGAGGAACGCGACCTGCGCCCCATCGTGACACGCGTCGTCGAAGCGTGCGCCGATCTCGCGCAGCGCCAGGGCGTCACGGTTGAGATCGTGGCTCCGGTGCGAGCTGGTGCAGAGATCGATGAGCGCCGCATTGAACGCGTGATCCGCAACCTCGTTGTCAACGCGATCGAGCACGCGGACGGCACGACGGTGACGATCACCGTGGCGGCCACCGAGACGGACGTGGCCTGCCGCGTGCGCGATCGCGGTGTGGGAATGACCCAGGAAGTCGCCGACCACGTTTTCGATCGCTTCTATCGTGCGGACACCGCTCGAGCGCGCACGACCGGAGGCACCGGCCTCGGCCTCGCGATCGCGACGGAAGACGTCGCCATCCACGGCGGGCGCCTGCAGGCATACGGCGAGCCCGGAAAGGGAGCTTCCTTCCTCATGACACTGCCCAAGCGAGCCGGCGAGGAAATCGCCAGCCGTCCCCTCGTCCTGTGGGAGGCCGAATGAAACGCCCCCTCGTCCTCGCTGCGCTCGCATGCGTGATTCTCGCGGGCTGCACGTCCCTGCCCCGGTCGTCGGCTCCGGCTCCCTTCGACGTGTCCTCCCGTGACGGCAGCGGCGTCCAGTTCTCGGCGGAGGGACCCTCTGACGGGTCCGATGCCGCGACCCTTGTCAATGATTTTCTCCTGGCGTGTGCGGCCGGACCGCAGGACGACTTTGCGACCGCCCGCCTCTTCCTGAGTGCTTCCTCCGCTCGCACCTGGCAGCCGGACACGGAGATTCTTCTCTATGACACCGACACCACGCCCGCCATCACCGCTGGCTCCGAGACAGCCTCCCAGGTCGACGTGACGGTCTCGGTGCTTGGTGTGGCCAGCGTTGACTCGTCCGGCGTGCTCACGCGCGTCGATGCGTCGACGGCCTCGCACACGTTCACGCTCGTGCGCGAAGACGGGCAGTGGCGCATCAACGCGCCGGACAACATGGTCCTCATGAGTCGCGCGGCGTTCACGGCCTCGTACTCGCTTGTCAACCTCTACTTCCCGACCCAGGACGGCTCCGACCTGGTCGCGGATCCTCGGTGGTATCCCTCGCGTCGCCTCGCCTCGTACCTGCTGGCCGGCCTCGTCGCTGGGCCCAGCCAGGCCCTCGCTCCCGTCACCGCAAACGCTATTCCTGCAGGCACGACGATCCCCTCCCACGGCGTCGATGTCAGTGATGGAGTCGCGCACGTTGAACTCAATGCCGTCATGCCCGCGAGCGAGGGCGGCCGCGAGAACCTCGCATGGGAGCTGACGCGTACGCTCACCCAGGCGGCAGATGTGTCCCAGGTGAGCGTGTCGCTTTCCGGCGAGACCCTGGAAGCGTCCGACCCCCCTGCTGCGCCCACCTATTCCCTCGACACTCTTGTCGGTGCCGGGCCGGACGGGGTGGGGATCGTCTCAGGTACGACGGTGACGATGCTCGCGTCGGTGTCGGGGGCTTCCTCTCCGACGGCGTCCCCGGTGGATCCGTCGCTCATCGCCTGGAGTTCAGCTGACGGCGTGTACGCGCAGCGAGCGGGTGCATCCGTTGCCTATATTCCCGGCGCTGCGCCTCTGGGTCCCTCCATCGATCGTTTTGGGTGGGTGTGGGGTGCCTCGACGTCGGCGGCCTCGGTGTCGGTCGCGGGTGGGGCGGACGGCGTCTTCCCCGTGAGTGTCGAGTCCGAGAGTGCGGGCGATATCCGCGCCGTGCGGATCTCGCCGGACGGGACGCGCGCACTCGTTATACGCGGAAACGATTCGAGTGCGTGGGTGGGCGTCGTCGAGCGTGGCCCCGCGGGACGCCCACAGGCGGTGCGATCCCTGACCCAGGTGAGTCTCGAGCGGGGAACCGTCATCGATGGCTCGTGGACGACGTCGACGGGTCTGGCCCTCGTGGTTCGCGAGGCAGGAAGCGCCGACGATCAGCTCATCACCCTTCCCCTCGGTGGGTTGCCCTCGAGCGTGTCGCTGCCCGTCCGCGTGAGAACGATGAGCGCTGGCGCGTCCTCCTCCTCGATCGTCATCACGGGCACCGATGAGGCGGGCAAGACACAGGTCCTGATCCGCTCGGGCGCGCTGTGGCAAAACGTCCCCGAGTCGCTTTCGTCCGCGCGCTACGCGGGTTAGGTGCCGTGGTGGGCGTGCGCGGTCATCGCACTCTCGCGCGGGGCTTGATCGGAGCGATCCTGCCCGTCCAATGCGCGGGGTGCCGCGCCTGGGACGAGGTCCTGTGCCCCTCGTGTCGGCGTCTCGCTCAGGTCGAGCCGATCCCGACGATCATCGAGGGCACGCGCGGCGACCTACCCGCGCTGGCCATGGGGGATTACGCGGGTCCCCTGCGGCGCATTGTGCTCACCGCCAAACATTCCGCGCGCACGGACGTGACCGATTTCCTCGACGAGGCCGGCGCCCGCCTCGGCACCTCCCTGGCTCGGGTGCTGGGCGTGGCGGGGTCGCCCGCTACCGCTGGGGGCTCCCGTGAGGGGAGGGCGCCCGTGGGTGGGGGAGCGGTGGACGTGTGGGTGGTGCCCGCGCCCTCCTCGTGGAAGAGGCGCCTGCGGGGTCGTCAGGTGGCGATGCCGCTGGCGTGCGCCGTTGCTCGGGCGTTGGCTGCGAGCGCGCGGGTGGGCGTGCGCGTGCGGGTGGTGGATGCGGTGCGACTGCGCATTGGTGCGTCGTCGCAGTCGGGCAAAGCAGGGGCCCAGCGCACGGTGGGACGCATGGGGGCGATGCGGGCGCTCGCGGCCCCGCCTCGTGGCGCTGTCGTTGTGGCGGTCGATGATGTGGTGACGACGGGGGCGACGATCCGGGAAATGGAGCGTGTGCTCGGTGGGCTTGCGGCGGTTGTGACGCTGTGCCGACCCGGCCTTATCTCATGACGTGCGTCACCGACTGGGGTATGATGTGACTACAGACTTTCGATAGCGTGAGCAGCAGGGACGCTCCTCACGTCAGTGCGGGAGG
>USPB01000006.1 GCA_900556405.1 uncultured Actinomyces sp. | reverse complement strand
GCATCTCTTGGGATTCGTTTGCGCCCGGCATCGAGGTGACGAGTACCGACCGTGCACTGATGTCGCTGGCTGCACGCGCGTGGGATAGCAGTGAAGTTTTCGCCGACGCTATCGATGCGAAGGCAGCCGCAGCTTCCTCCGACGAGGTTTCCGCTCCCACGATTCGTCTGGGTCTGACCGGCATCGGGGCTGCCACCGTGTTGTCGCAGGCCATTCGCGAGCGACGCGTGGTGTGTTTCGAATACCCGGGCTCGCGCGAACTTACTGAGCGTTCTCTCGAGCCGTGGGCTCTGTCGGTGCAGGGGCGCGCCCTGTACTTGTGGGGTTGGGATCTCGACCGAGGCGGCGAACGCACGTTTCGTGTGTCGCGCATACGGTCGCAGATTTCCTTTCTGGGTGAGCCGGGCGACGCGTCGCTTCCGCCCAAGGGGGCGGTGTTTCCTCGCGTCTCATCGTTCGTCTCTCCGATCGTCCACGTGCGCGCGGGCTCCACCACGCGCACGCTTCTCCACGGTTACGAGGCCGGGGCATCGTCTGAGGACAACGGTTCGCCTCAGCCGGGCTGGGAGCGTATCGCGCTCGAAGGCGCGGAGATGGGAACGTGGATCGGCCGCCTTCTTCCTTTGGCGTCCGACGTGGTCGTCATATCGCCCGAGTCCCTGCGAGATGCGATGCTGACGCGCCTACGCGCGGCCGCCACATGGGGTGATCGCAATGCCTGAGAACGTTCAGCTGGCCGTTGTCCGTCTCGCTTCGATGGTGGCGTGGATGAGCGAACATCCCGGTGTGAGCGTCGATGAGATCGCCGCGCATTTCCATCGCACTCGCCGACAGGTGCGCCGCGACGTGGAGTACCTCGCGTCCGTCGGAGACTCACTGCCCGGCGCTTCTTTCGAGCTCGACTGGGAGCTGTACGAGCAACAACAGCGCGTGTCGCTGCGCTCAACGCTGGGTGCCTCGGCACCGCTGCGTCTGTCGACGCTTGAGGCGCAGGCACTTCTCATTGGGCTGTCTGCGATGACGCCACTTCTCGGCAAGGAGCTTTCCGCTCATGTTCCGCACGCAGCTCTCGTTGTCTGCGCGCTCGGTGGCCTGAAAGAGGCCGATGCCGAACAGCACGTGGAAGCGATTCCGTCTCTTGCCTCGTCGAACGCGAGCCTCGAAACTTTGCGAGATGCGCTGGTGCGAGAAGAACGCGTGTCGTTTACCTATGTGTCTGCGTCGGGCATTCGCACGCGCCGCATCGTTGACCCGTGGTCGCTCGAGGCGAGCGCAAGCGGCTGGCTCCTGCGCGGCTGGTGCACGCGTGCGGGGGAGGCACGCAGCTTCGCGGTCGCGTCGATCAGCGACGTGTGCGGCGAGGGGCCACGCGTCGAGGAACCGCGCCGTGTGCGCCACGATGCACCCACCTGGACGCTCGACGTCGATCGCGATGCTCGTTGGATCGCCGACGAATACGACGGTCACATCGCCGCCGAACTGGACGGCGGGGGAGCGCGCATCACTCTGCCCGTCTGGAACGAGCAGTGGGGCCTAAGCCTCCTCATTGACGTCGCCCCACACCTGCGCGCAGTAACGCCGGATATGCGCGACGAAGCCGCGCGCCGTGCGCGCTCTGTTTTGTCGATCTGGACCCGAGAGGATGCATCGTGAGCCCCAAACGACGTCGACACCGCACCCGGGACGCTGAAAGCGTTGCGCACCGCGAGGAGGAAGTTGGCCTCGGCGTCGGCAGCGCAGCCCAGCGATACGCCTCGTACAAGGCCGAAGCGCAGGCCGCCTCGTCCCTGCGTGCACGCTGGGTCTCCACGCTGAGCTTCACGCCGGACCCGTTCCAGATCCAGGCACTCGATGCCGTCGAGGCCGGCAACTCCGTCCTCGTTGCCGCACCCACGGGCGCTGGAAAGACGATCGTCGGACAGTTTGGTGCTTACGTCGCCCTCGAGAAGGGAATGCGCGCGTTCTACACGACGCCGATCAAGGCGCTGTCCAACCAGAAGTACCTGGAGCTGTGCGACCTGTACGGCGCTGACAACGTCGGCCTGGCGACCGGAGACACGTCGGTGAACTCCGGAGCTCCAGTCGTCGTGATGACGACAGAGGTCCTGCGCAACATGATCTATGCGGGCGCACCCCTGGATGATCTCGGCTTCGTGATCCTCGACGAGGTCCACTACCTGGCGGACAAGATGCGCGGCCCGGTGTGGGAGGAAGTAATCATTCATCTGCCCGCACACGTCGCGATCATCGCGCTGTCGGCCACGGTGTCGAACGCCGAGGAATTCGGCGCGTGGATCCGGGAGGTGCGTGCCACCTGCGAGATCATTGTTTCCGAAAAACGCCCGGTTCCGCTCTACCAGCACATGATCGTCGGCGAGGACATTTTTGACCTGTACGCACCGACCGGAAAGGGAAAACTCAATCCCGAGCTCGTGGCCGCGACGCGTGACTCCGGTATGCGCGGCGGGCGCGGCTCGCGCTCGTGGAACCGCGAGGTCCGCGTGCGGCGCGAATCGCGTCCCTCGACGCTGATTTCTCTTGATCGTGCGCGCCTTCTGCCCGCCATCACGTTTATCTTCTCGCGGGCAGGATGCGAGGATGCGGTGCGCCAGATCCTCTCCACGCGCATCACGCTGACGACCCGCTCGGAGGCCGCTGAGATCGAGAGCTACGTGGATGAGGTCATCGCACTTCTTCCTCCCGAAGACGCCATCGTCCTCGGCGCCGACGCGTGGAAACGCGGCCTCATGCGCGGCATCGCCGCGCACCACGCTGGCATGCTGCCCCTCATGAAAGAGAGCGTCGAACACCTCTTTTCGCGCGGCCTCGTGAAGATGGTGTACGCGACCGAGACGCTCGCGCTCGGTATCAACATGCCTGCCCGCACGGTCGTCATTGAATCGCTGACGAAGTGGAATGGCTCGGAGCACGTCTCTCTGTCCGCCGGCGAGTACACGCAGCTCTCGGGACGCGCGGGGCGCCGCGGTATCGACACCGAAGGGCACGCGGTCGTCTCTCATCGTGGGGGAGTAGCACCCGAAGAGGTTGCCGCCCTCGCGTCGAAGCGCACGTACCCCTTGATTTCTGCGTTCACGCCGACATACAACATGGTCGTCAATCTGCTCGCACGCTCAACGCGCGCCCAAACACGCAGGGTGTTGGAGTCGTCTTTCGCGCAGTATCAGGCCGATTCCGCTGTCGTCGCGCTCGCGTCGCGGCTCTCCGAGCTGGAGGCGCAGCGAGACGCGATGGTCGAGGACCTGTCGTGCTCGCACGGTGACGTCCGCGAGTACCTCACCCTGCGTGACCAGCTCGGTCAGGCAGAGAAGTCCGGTGCACGAGCGCGCAAGCGCGAGACGCGCGACGAGTCTCGACGCGTCCTGTCCGGGGTGCGCCCGGGAGATGTTCTCGCCCTGACGCGAGGGCGCAAGTCCCGCCTGTGCGTCGTCGGCGCGAAGGCCACCAGCGCCTCGGGCCGTGTGGAAGTATCCGTCATCGGTGAGGATTCCACGTGGCGCGCCCTTGCCCCCGAAGACGTGAGAGGGACGATTGTCGTCGTCGGCCACATGTCGATCCCGGGGGGCTCCGCGCTGCGCCGGACGAAAGAACGTACGCGTATCGCCGGTGAGCTGCGTTCCGGGTCGTCCAAGGGACTCTATGAGATCCCTACCGGTTCGCCGGATGCTTCTGATCCGGTGAGTGCACTGCGCACTGCGATGCGCCAGCATCCGGTCCACCGCTGCCCGCATCGCGAGGAACACGCTCGGGCGGGTGCCCAGTGGGCACGAGTGGCGCGCGAGATTGATCGTCTCCGCTCATCCATCGACTCCCAGACGGGGTCGGTCGCAGCTCAGTTTGACCGCGTCTGCGGGGTACTCGAACGCCTTGGTTTCCTCACTGGCGACGAGGTCACCGATGCGGGCCAGCGTTTACGTCGGATTTTCGGCGAGCGCGACCTGGTCGTGGCCATGTCGATGAATGAGGGCACGTGGAACGAGCTCGACGAGGCAGAACTTGCCTCAATGGTGTCCGCGCTTGTCTACGATTCTCGCTCCGACGACGATGCTCAGCGGCTCGCACCCTCAGGGGTTGGTCTTCGCCTTCAGGAGGCCTGGCACGAGAGCCTCGCGATCCTTGAGCGCGTACATCGTGTCGAGAAATCATGCGGATGCGAGCTCACCCCGAGCCTGGACGCGGGCCTCATGGCGGCGACGCTCGCCTGGGCGCACGGGTCGACGCTGGCCACGGCGATCGACGCAACGCCGATCCAGGCCGGTGATTTCGTCCGTTGGATGCGCCAGGTCATGGATTGTCTCGGGCAGATCGCGTCCGCCGCGTCGAGCAACGAACTGACGCGCAAGGCCGAGGCAGCGAAGGACCGTATCGGTCGCGGTATCGTGGCCTGGTCAACCATTTGAGAGTGCTGGAGGGCTTGTGGGGCATCAGGAGATCTTGCGACGTACGTCGTTTGGACACGTGTGCGGTGATTCGATCATCGCCGCACTTGCTGGCCTCGCGCTGTACGCGTCCTTTGCGCCGGTGGGATGGTGGTGGCTGTCGGTACCCGCACTGGCGCTGTACATCTCGCGCATCGACGAGGCCAGGGCGCCACGGGCGTTGACGGTCACGTTTGTGTTCGGTATGAGTTTCTGGCTTCCACTCATCGACTGGATTCCGCTCGCCGTTGGTACGACGCCCCCGTGGTTCGTGCTTGCGTTCGTGCAGACGCTGTTCCTGATGGCCTGGGCGCTCGTCGCGAGGTGGACGCAGCTGTGGGCGTGGGCGCGTGGCCCGATCATCCAGGCATTGCTCTTTGCCCTCACGTGGGCCGGTGTCGATGCCGCACGATCCCGGTGGCCCTGGTCCGGCTTTCCCTGGGGCTCCGTGGCGCTGCCTCAGGTGGACTCCTCCCTCGGGCACCTCGCCCCGTACGGCGGAACGATACTGATCACTGCGGTCGTCATCGCGCTCGCAGTTCTCGTTCGCCGCGCATTCGCGGCTCGCGATGCGTCAGTGATTCGCGAGCACTGGTTCTCGCGTCCAGCACTCGCCATCATCGTCGTGGCTGCATACGTCGCACCCCTCGCTCTGACACTGCCGAACCAAGCAGAGAACGGAATGCTCCGTATCGGTGTCGTCCAAGGTGACATCGCGCTTCCAGGCGCACAGGCCTACATGCACGAGGGCGAGGTGACTGGCAACAACGTTCGCGCCTCCCTCGAGCTCGCGAGCTCCCCGGAGCTGGTCGATCACCCACTGGATCTGGCGATCTGGGGCGAAGGATCCGTCGACCGTGATCCCCTCGCGTTCCCTGCAATCGGGCAGGCAGTCGATCATGCCGCCTCTGCGCTCGACGCACCGGTGCTGATCGGCTACACGAACCTCAATGAACGTGATCACGTCAAGAATTGGCTAGCGATCTGGGAGCCCGGTCAGGGGCTGGAGGAATCGGCTCGATACTCGAAACACGTCCCCGTCCCTTTTGGTGAATTCATCCCGTTCCGCGCATTCATCGCGTCCTTCGCGACCGAAGTCGCACAGTCAAGCCGAGACATGGAAGCGGGCGCAGAGCCACCCCTCATGACAGTGCGCGCACGCGACGGACGCGACGTCCCCCTCGCGGTCGGCATCTGTTTCGAAGCGGCTTATCCCATGGTGATTGGCGACGGTGTCGCTCGCGGTGGCCAAGCCATCATCGTCCCGTCAAACAACTATCACTTCCGGTCATCAGGAGAGTCCGCGCAGCAGGGCCAGCTCCTACGCATGCGAGCGATGGAGTACTCGCGCAGTGCTATTCAGGCATCGACGACGGGCCATTCCTACGTTATTCGTCCCGATGGTTCGATCCTGGAGCAAACCGGCACCGAGCAGGCGGCAACACTCACCTCCGATATTCCACTTCGTACGTCGCTGACGTTGACCGCGCGAGCGGGGGAGAGGATCCCAAACATCGTCATGGCTGCCACACTGGTCGTCTGTTTGTCCGCCCTTGGCACGGTTGTCGGGCGAGGTATCAGGACCCAAGCGCGCGCCAGGCGTGCATCGCACGACTAATTTCGGCAAAATGTGACCCATGACTGTTTCTGAGCGCCTTGTTCCTTCTCCGCAGGGGGACCACACCCTGATCGTGATCCCGACATACAACGAAATGGAGACGCTTCCGGGCATTCTGACGCAGGTCTGGTCTCATGTGCCCCACGCGCACATCCTCATCGTCGATGACTCCTCGCCGGATGGGACGGGGGAGTGGGTAGACTCTCGCAGGGAGAACGAGGAGCGCCTACACATCCTCCATCGTCCTGCCAAATCCGGCCTCGCCACCGCCTACGTTGACGGTATGGGCTGGGGCATTGCGCACGGCTATCCGTTTATCCTCCAGATGGACGCTGACGGATCGCACCGTCCTGTGGATCTGCCAAAACTCCTGACGCGCATGGCGGGACCCGACCAGCCTGACCTCGTCATCGGGTCACGGTGGGTGCCCGGCGGACGCATCAACGGCTGGTCTCACAAGCGTGTCACACTCTCAAAGGCGGGCAATTATTATGTCCGATTCTGCCTGGGAACACCGGTCAAGGACGCAACAGCAGGCCTACGCCTACACCGCGCCGCCTTCCTACAGAACAACGAGGTCCTCGATCGGGTAGCGACCACCGGCTTTGGATTCCAGGTGGAAATGACCGAACTCGAACGATCTCTGGGAGCGGTGATTGCCGAAGTACCCATCACCTTTGACGAGCGCATCGCTGGCGAGTCGAAGCTGGATTCATCCATCTTCGTTGAAGAGCTCGTGATGGTCACGAAAGGCGGCCTGGGTCGCGTGACCCAAGCCGCCCGTCGAGCGTTCTCGAAGTAATCAGCCCTTCCGATAGGAGCCCTCGGGCCGCAGGCGGCCCTCACGGTAGGCGGTGAGCTGTTCGGTGAGAACGACCTCAAGCTCTTCGATGGAGCGGCGCTCGAGCAGCATGTCCCAGTGGGTGCGCTGAGGCTTAACGGGCTTATTCTCCTCGTCCTCGACGGTCTCGCCGATCAGATCGGCCTGCTGGCCACACTTGCATTCCCAGGTTGCAGGGGCCGTCGCCTCGCTGGAGAGCGTGACCTCAAACTCATGACCGTTCGGGCACGCATAACGAACAATGAAACGGTCGGCGAAGACAACGCCATCCTCGGATTCGAGGGACTTCGCACCGATCTGCATGCCACGCAGTGCGCGGTCAGCCATAACAGCCTCCTGGACGTAGATAAGAAACGGAACCATTCTATCTGACACGTCAAGCCGAATGCGTCCACGGCCTCGTCGCCACCCCAACCCCACGATCCGATAATGTACATTATGTCCGTTTTTCTTTATCGACCCCTCTCCGAGCACGCGGTACAGTTGCTGTCATGACGACGGACCGACAAGCACGCTCCCAGCACCCACCCGCTCTTCGCGAGGTCATCGCTCTCTCACTGGCGTGCCTTGCCTACTCCGTCCTTTCATTCTTGGCTAAGGCTCCCGAGTCTGTCGCAATGACCCACGCGCATGACGTCGCCGCATTCGAGTCGCGCATCGGCCTTTTTATCGAAAGTTCGGCCAACGCATGGCTGACCGCCCACCCGCTGCTCGCCTCGCTCGCATCTGCACAGTACGCGGTTTCGTTCCTTGCGATGACCGGCTTCGCCCTGGTCGTCCTCTGGCGTAAGGCCCCAGCCTCTTACCGCCGGGCTCGTTGGACGCTCGTCATCATGACGATCGGTGCGCTCATCACATACTGGACCTACCCCTTGGCTCCCCCACGCCTCGTCCCCGATCTCGGCTTCGTCGACGCCGTCGCCGCCCATACATCAGCCTATTCGCATTTGTTCGGTACGCTCGCCAATCCCTACGGTGCGATGCCATCGATGCATACCGGCTGGTCCGTGTGGGTTGCCGTCATGCTCGGAACATACGTGTGGCGCTCGTGGTGGGCGCGACTCCTTCTCGCTTTTCATCCAGCGATCACGATCGTGACAATCGTCGCAACTGGCAATCATTATGTGGTTGACGCCATTGCCGGCTGCATGTACTTCCTGCTTGCCTGGCTCTTTGTCACCATTACGAACAGGGCGTTACCCAGGAATGTGCGAACGACCGGCGAGACGTCCTAGGAGCGCCCCTCAATAAACGCTAGGGTGGATGTCATGAGACTCGGAGTTGATTTTGGCACCACAACCACCGCGATCGCTATCGTTGACCGGGGAAACTATCCCATCGTCTCTTTTGTCAACAACAACGACGATACGGTCGATTTTGTTCCGTCAATTATCGCGCTTGACGGCGACCACCTGGTTTACGGCTTCGACGCAGAAGATGCAGCCCGCGAGGGCGCTCCTCACCTGCGTTCTTTCAAGCGCCTGCTCTCCGACCCGTCGGTGACTGACACATCCACTCTGCGCCTGGGCAACCACAGCATCTCGATCCTCGACGCGCTCACCGGTTTCCTCAGTTACGTCGCACGTCAGCTGCGCACCAACTCTTCCGTTGCTTCCCTGCCTGCGTCCGAGCCACTTGAGGCTCTAGTCGGCGTCCCCGCACACGCATGGTCTGCGCAACGCTTCCTGACCCTCGAGGCCTTCCGACGCGCTGGCTGGGACGTCCTCGCAATGGTGAACGAGCCCTCCGCCGCAGGCTTTGAGTACACCCACCGTCACGCGGGAACGCTCAACTCGAAGCGCACCGCGATCCTCGTTTACGACCTGGGCGGCGGCACATTCGACGCCTCCATCGTGTCAGCCACAGGAACCCTGCACGAGGTCATGGGATCGCGTGGACTCAATATGGTCGGCGGGGACGATTTCGATGTCGTGCTCGCTAACCGGCTCGCTGCCGCGGCTGGCACTGATTCCGGCAAGCTCGGCGACGTGGCGTGGGAACGCCTCGTCGAGGACGCGCGCGATGCGAAGGAGACCCTCTCCCCCTCGACGAAGTTCATTACCGTCCCCGTCGACGGCGAGCCCGTCACTATCCCCGTCGCTGACTTCTACGAGGCTGCCACTCCCCTGGTCGACTCAACTGTCGCCGCCATGGAACCGCTCCTGGTCCCCGATGCTTCAGGCGTCGGCCAGCTGGGCGGAGATATCGCCGGTCTCTACGTTGTGGGCGGCGGCTCGCAGCTTCCACTCGTGGCACGCGTCCTGAGGTCGCGTTTTGGGCGCCGTGTCCACCGCTCGCCGCACACGGCAGCGTCAACTGCGATCGGTCTGGCTATCGGCGCTGATCCCGAGGCCGCATACACCGTGCGCGAACAACTCTCGCGCGGCGTTGGCGTGTTCCGTGAGCGCGAGGCCGGGAGCTTGATCTCCTTCGATACGCTCCTGGAGCCCAACACGGAGCTCGCCCCGGGAGAAACGCTGACCATCAAGCGCCGCTACCGGGCGGCACACAACATCGGTTACTTCCGTTTCGTCGAGTACTCGTCCTTCGACGAGGCCGGGGTGCCGCGCGGCGACCTACAGCCCTACGGCGAGGTCATCGTTCCCTTCGATCGAGCGCTGCGTCGCGACGATATCGACCTCACCACGATCCCCGTCGTACGCACCGATGATGGGCCCCTCATCGAAGAGTCCTACATCGTCGACGAGAACGGTCTGGTCACCGTTGAGATCACCGACGTCGAGTCGTCGTACACAGTGAGCCGCCCGCTCGGGCGCCGCTAATCCTCACAGATACCAAGCCGACGCGAGACATAGGTGTGGGGGCCAGGCTGAGCCTGGCCCCCACACCTTATCGTCGTGTCGGTCTCGTCAGGATGCAGAGAGCTTGGAGCGACGTCGCTGCGCCAGTTCGTCGACGAAAGCCGGTTCCGAACGCTCAAGCGGCAGCTCGGCAAGAGACCCCTCAACCTCGCGCCAGACACGACCGACGGCGATGCCGAAAACACCCTGGCCGCCCTGAAGGAGGTCAATCACCTCGTCCGTCGACGTGCATTCGTACACAGAGGCCCCATCACTCATCAGGGTGATCGATGCGAGATCGTCCACTCCCCTGTTCTGCAGCGACGACACGGCGACGCGCACCTGCTGCAGCGACACGCCCGCGTCGAGAAGCTTCTTCACGACCTTCAGAACGAGGATGTCACGGAAAGAATAGAGACGCTGGGAGCCAGAACCGCGTGCAGCACGGATAGACGGCTGGAGAAGGCCGGTGCGAGCCCAGTAGTCGAGCTGACGATAAGTGATACCGGCGGCGCTACATGCAACCGGGCCACGGTAGCCCATCTCGTCGGTATCAAGGCCTTCGAGCGGGTCGCCGAAAAGCATGCCTTGCCGACTAACGGCGTTCGCTTCTGCGCTCACTGTCGGGCTCCTTGCAGGTGGTACTTGATGAGAACAGGACTACGGTAGAGCACCGATGAACGGTGGTCAATGACCGAAGCGGCGAGTCTAACCTTCATGTTCAACATGAGACTTAGTCGCCATCGTCCGCGAGTGCTGACACAGCAACCGTCAACATTTCACGATGCAGCTCGGCGAACGCCTCTCCCAGCTCAACCGCCCGAGCACGCGCACGTTCGCGGTCCGCGCCACGGCCTCGTCCCCGCTGCGAGGAAACGGTCTGATCGATAATGTCAGCACTACGTTCGGCACCTTGACGAACCGCACGCAGCACGCGCACGTCAACACCAGCGCACTCCAGCCGCGCAATTGCAGACACTGTCTGAACGCAGCGTGCAGGAAAGTATCCAGCCAGATCCGGCGTAATCAGCCCCAGGCGCGTGTAGCGTTCCAGCGTCTCCATATCGACGCCCGTCAAGTCGGCCAAGTCGGCAGCGGGGATAGCCCGGCGTCCGCCCAGCGACACGGTCTGTCCCTCAGACGAGACGACCTGGGCCACCCTGCGCTTGGTCGGCGTATGCCCAGCGTCGAGAGCATCGAGCTGCGTGCGGATCACGCTGAGCGGCGTGAAAGAGTCACGCTGCTCGGTCAGCACGTAGCGCAACCGCTCCACATCAGCGGCTGAGTACTTGCGGTAGCCCGAACCCGTACGCGCGGGCGTCACTAGCCCCTCGCTCTCCAGGTAGCGCACCTTAGACAGCGAGATCGCAGGAAACTCCTCCTTCAGCGCGTCGACAACGCGGCCGATCGACAGCTCAGGGCTGTGATCGACGTCGTGCGGCCATGAGCGTGCCTCACGAGATGAAGGCACCGCCCGCGCATGCGCAACGGCTGCAGACACGTCAGGCCTGCTTGGTCGACGGCTGATAGGTCAGGCGATACTTTCCGATCTGCACTTCATCACCGGCATGCAGCGCGATGGAATCAACGCGCTCACGGTTGACGTACGTGCCGTTGAGGGAACCCGAGTCGCGCACGATGTGCCCGCCCTCGGATGCGATGAACTGGCAGTGCTTACGCGACACGGTGACGTCGTCGAGGAAGATGTCGGCCTTGGGAGAGCGACCGGCATTGGTCACTTCCGGATCAAGGAGGAAACGCGCACCCGTGTTCGGCCCGCGCTGAACAATGAGCAGCGCCGAGCCTGCAGGCAGCGCCTCCACTGCTTCGCGATCACGAGCGGACAGCGCAACGGGCGCCTCTTCGACCTCATCAACCACAGGCGCCAAGCCGAAAACTGAGGTTGCAGTCGGATCGAACGGCTGGTTGTCAGACATTGTGCGCTCCAATAACTAAGAAGATGGACTCTGATAAGTGTAAACGTTTGCCTGGTATCAGGCACGGGAACGCCAGGGCGAAACGCCCACAACGAACGTCTTCATCCGTAGGTAGCAAACTGCGGGGGCTTCGGGGTGGCGGTCGACGAAATCAATAGATCATTAACAGGCGTGATCGTCACCGTCGCCCCCTTGGCGCGCATTTGCGCCGCTGAACCCGCTTGAATATCGAGTGCCGTCGCGATCGTCTGACCATCGCCGATCACCTTCCACGTATATGGTGAGGCGATCGGGGTTCCGTCCACGACGATCGCGCCAGCCTGGCCGGTGAAGGCCGAACGCGTTGACAGACGCACGCCGTTGAGCTCGATGGCCTCGGCCCCGGCGTTGCGCAGCTCCCCCAGGGTCTGAACGAACTGCGTCGCAGTCAGGTTCGCGCCGGGATCTGTCACGCCCACCGTGACACCGGGGCCGTGCACTGCGACGGTGCCCGCTGCAATTTGTGCCTGAGTCTGCGCCTTACGTGTCGCCTGCTCGCGAGCGTCGGCCTCGCTGGCCGCGCTGCGCAGGTCGTCGAGTTCACTGCTCAGCTCGCCTCGTCGGTTGCGCAGGTTTTGTTCCTGCGTACTGAGCTCATCGAGAACAGTCACGAGGTCCTGTTCCGAGAGCCCCTCAAGCGGATCCGAGCGTTGTGCGCGCACCTGCGTCGCCAAGGCAAAGCCAAGAATCATGAAGATCACGAGCATCACGACGTGGAGTCCACGGGGAAGCGCGAAGAATGCTTGGCGAGCGCGCGTCCACAAACGGGGGTGGACGCGTTCCTCGCGATGGGGGCCGTGCGCGCGAGTGCGTTCCTCAGCTCTCTCGTCGATTGAGGGAGCTGTCGTGGGTTCCTCGTTCATGTCAAGCCTTCAGCAGTAGGCGGCGAATCGATGCCGTGTTGGAGAAAATACGAATGCCAAGGACGACAACAACTGCCGTCGTCATTGCCGAGCCGACACCGAGCTGCGTCCCCAGAAACACAAGGAGGCAGGCCACGACCACATTCCAGAAGAAGGATGTGACGAATACTCGGTCGGCGAAGCGGCCCTCAAGCCATGCCCGCCCGGCGCCGAAAAGAGCGTCGAGACCCGCAACAACGGCCACGGGCAGGAACGGGGCAAGCCACGCTGGCACCGTCGGATCGAGAAGCACACCAAGGACAATGCCGATGATCAAGCCGATGACGGCAATCATGAAGAACCTCCTTCGTTGGATGCCCCCACCGGTGTTGCGTAGTGGGAGTCCGTGAGCGTGAGCGCCTCCATTGTGATGTTCTCGGAGACTTTCGAAGAGACGGTCATACCGGTCACCGACTGCGCAGCCGACAGGTAGTCACCCGTGGCACCCCGTACGAGAGAGACGGACAGAGCGTTCGAGTCGCCAATCGCGCAGACCTCATAGGGCGAGGACACGGGGGTGACGTTGACGAGGATGACGGAACCGGCTGTGCGTACGAAGGTATCGGGGCCGATCCGTTGGCCGTTGATGGAGATAGCGTCAGCGCCGGCAGCCCACAGGGCGTTGACGACCATCGCGAGATCCTGGTCGCGCACAGTTCCGCTCCCCTTGCCAGGACCGCTGCGATCCGTGAGCGTGACGGTGATGCCGGGGCCGTGGACCGGGGTCGTCGCGGTCACCATGTCCTGGGCTGGGTCGGAGGCTGCGCCCGAGCTTGATTGGGAGTACTGATCGATGGCGCGTCCCAGCGACTGCACGTCGTCATTCAAGGCCTCGACGGTCGCCGAGCGCCGGGATGCCTGAGTCTTGAGATCGGACTTCACATCCCCTGCCGGGGCACGCAGCGATGAGGTCGCAACGATCGACCCGAAACCGAGTGCAACGGCAACCGCAAAAACACCTATCTTGCCGACGAGGCTCGCCGGCCTCGAACCATGATCGGCGCGATAGTGCTCGTAGCCGGCATCGAGGGGATTGGCGAGCAGGGAGTTCAGGAGGGACATCGAGGCAGCAGGGTCGACAGGGACGGCCTGGGTGGCCTGCACTGCCTCCCCCGCCGCGTCGCCTCGATGTCCCCCGTGTGTCACTGGTCCTGCTTCCAACGGCGCTGCACGCGCTCGTCACGCTCGAAAGCATCGAGGTGCTCGATGACAATGCGGCGCAGCTGCGCGGGCGCATCGCCATTCGTGTCGAGCCACGAGCGCAGCAGACCCACCGAGCGCTCGACGCTGCCGTCTCGATCGATATCAAGTCCGTACGCAAGCACCCCATTGGCGTAGCGCAGTGCCATTCCAATCGTGTGGGATTCCCAGTAGGAACGCAGACGATCGACGGCGGCCTCAATGCCTGCCTCGCCATCCCACGACGAGGCCTGCAGACCGGCGAGCGTCGCGGTCAGGAAGTCGTTCGAGAGGGTCTCTGAGTAGACCGAGTCCCACGCGTGGGAACGAGCTTCGTCGATTGGCAGGGAGGCGAGCGCTTCGACGCTCATACGCGCTGCTTCCCCCGAGCCGTCGGCGCTGCGCCACGCCTCGACCGCGCCGGCATCGACGAGGCCTCGTGCCGCCAACGCTCGGCGTGCACGCCAGGCAATGTCGGGGTTATCGCTGGCCGCAAAGCCGCGCACCGTCGCTTCGTACTCATCACCACCGCGTGCTGCGAACTCGGCGATAAAGGCACGCGTGTAGGAGCGCCACGCGTCAGCATCTTGCGTCTCACGAGACAGCCGGATGGTGGTCGCCAGGACCTGATCGTGCACGTCTGTGCGCAGGCCACCCGGCAGGAATGACGAGATTGCTTCGGCGACGAAGAGAAGCAGACGGTCGCGGATGGCTGGCTCAGTCTCCGCGGGAACGGCCGTGAGGACAGCGACGATGAAGCGGCGCGGATCGAGCAAGCCGTCGCGTACCGCGTTCCACAATGACGCCCAGATGACCGCACGCGTCAGCGCGACGTCGATCGACGCCACGTAGGTCAGCGCGACGTCTGTCGAACGCTCATCCAGGCGCGAGATCGCGTAGGTCAGGTCGTCATCGTTGATGACGACAAGGTCAGCGGAGGCGGCGCCGCCGGGAACCGCAAGGACTCCATCGGGATCGATCGGGGCCTGTTCCCCCTCGATGCGTACGTCGAGGCTGTGCGTACGTTCAAGGGCACCGGCGGCGACGCGCCACGTGGACACCGTGACGCGGTGGGGGCGCAGAACTCCCCCACAGGCCTCGCCACTCTGATGCAGTGTGAAGTCTGTGATCGCACCAACTGCATCCGTCGTCCACGAAGCGGACAGCGTCGAGGGGCCAGAGGTCTCCAGCCACGCGTTCTTCCAGGAGGACAGTTCCTGGCGCGAGGCTCCCTCAAGCGCAACAAGGAGGTCCTGGAGGTTGGTCGCACCGAACTGGTGCTCGGCGAAGTAGCGGCGCGCTCCCTCGTAGAAGGCGTCCTCACCGACCCAGGCAACCAGCTGCTTGAGAACGGACGCGCCCTTGGCGTATGTGATTCCATCGAAGTTTGTCTTTGCAGCTGCGACGTCCGGAATGTCTGCGGCGATCGGGTGCGTGGTCGGCATCTGGTCCTGCGTGTAGGCCCAGATCTTACGGTTCATCGCGAAGTTCGCCCATTCACCCACGTACCGCGTGGCGGTTGCGATAGCGCTGGCCCCCTGGTTTTCCGCGAACGATTCCTTCAGCCACAGGTCGTCCCACCACGAGGGTGTGGCGAGGTCTCCGAACCACATGTGGCACATCTCGTGGAGCGTCGTGTTCGCGCGGCGCTGACGCTCGGAGAACGTAGGCGCCGAGCGCGAAATGTAGTTCTCGTTGAAGGTGATGCAGCCCGGGTTTTCCATCGCGCCCAGGTTGTATTCGGGCACGTAGACCTGGTCGTAGGACCCCCACGGGAACGTGACGCCGTAGCGCGCATGGTAGAAGTCGAGTCCGGCGCGGGTCACCTCGAAGACATCATCGGAGTCGAGGTAACGCGCAAGCGTACGACGGCACAGGAGTCGCAGCGCCAGGTCAGCATGCCCGCCATCCGACGCGCCACCGCTCCAGGTGCCTCCCTCGATGACCGCCCACGGGCCAGCAACGATCGCCGTGATGTAGCTAGAGAGCGGACGGGTCGCCGTGAAGTCATGGCGGAGCGCGCCCCTCTCGTCTACAACCTCGACGCCTGTCTCAATCCCGTTGGAGGAGACAACCCAACCCGCCGGTGCGATGACGTGGAATGTCCATTCAGGCTTCACATCCGGCTGGTCAACGCACGGCCACGCGCGGTGGGCATCGTTGGGCTCGAATTGGGTGTAGAGGTAAACCTCGCCGTCCTCGGGATCGGTGTAGCGGTGCAGGCCTTCACCGCTGCGCGAATAGCGCGCGAGAGCGCGGACCTGAAGGGTGATCGGCTCCCCTACCGGCAGTCCGCCAACCCACACTCGGTCTTCGTCATCCTCGAACGGGTGAGGGTGACCATTGAGAAGCACCTCGGTGACATCGCCCACGATGTCGATGAAGGTGCGCTCCTCGTCCGACGTCATCGTCAGCGTCGAGGTGACGGGATAGGTGGGAATCGTCGTGTCCTGGGCGGCTCGAATATCGACCACGACGTCGATGGCTGAGACGTGTAGATGGGCAGCGCGATGTGTTGCTTCGTTGCGTGTCAAAATCTGCATGACACCTATCCTACTGTGTCACGGTCGCTCTGTGTGGCGCGCGCCGCCGCAGCGACGAACTACAGTAGGGACATGACTTCAGTGATTGATATTCGCCCCACGGTTGCCCCAGTGTCACTCGCGACCGCGCTGTCGGGCCTGGAGATCCAAGCATTTTTCGCTCCTGATGGCAGCCCCGCCTCGATTGCGGACTCAGCGCTGCGCCTTCGCGGTATCACCGTGTCCTCCGACGACTGCGAGCCGGACTGGCTGTTCGTGGCGATTCCCGGCCTCAAGCAACACGGCATTCGTTTCGCTCACGCGGCGATCGAGGCTGGTGCAAGCGTGATTCTCACGGATGAGGATGGGCGCATGCAGGCGTGTGAACGAGGCCTGGGCGTGCCCGTCGTGCAGGTGGCCGACCCGCGAGGAGTCGTTCCGCAGCTATGCGCCAACGTTTACGCATCCCCCGCGACGCGTCTGACGACGATGGCCGTGACGGGCACGAACGGCAAGACCACAACCTCGTATCTGATGCGCGCAGCCATCGCGTCACGTTTCCCCGATGCCTCGCTGTGCGGCACCGTAGAAACGCACGTCGGCCCGATTTCGTTCGAGGCCGTACGTACGACCGCCGAGGCCCCCGTCATCGCCCGTTTCCTGGCAGCCACCGAGGAGTACGGTTGCGGAGCCGGTGTCATTGAGTTGTCCGCTCACGCTCTCTCGCTGCATCGCGTCGACGGAATCGTCTTCGACGTTGCGGCTTTCACAAACCTGCAGCACGACCACCTCGACTACTACGGCGACATGGAGAACTACTTCCAGGCGAAGGCTCTGCTGTTTACTCCTGAGCACTCTCGCCACGGCGTCGTGTGCGTCGACGATGAGTGGGGCCGTCGTCTCGCCCAGCAGGCCACCGTCCCTGTGACGACGGTGTCCGCACTGACAGACAACGACGCCGACTGGCAGGTTCGCGATGTGAGGCCCGATAAGGCGATCGGTCGCACCGTCTTTACCCTCGTTGACCCGTCGGGCGCTGGCCACCGCGTCGCGATGCCTATCCTCGGCGAGGTCAATATCCAAAATACAGCCGTCGCGATCGTCAGCGCCGTCAGCTTGGGTATTGAGCTCGCTGAGGTCATCGGTGCGATTGAGGATGCTCCCCAGATCCCCGGCCGCATGGAAAAGGTCAACCCTACGCCGGGCGGCCAGCCGCTCGTGATCGTCGACTACGCGCACACGCCAGAGGCTCTCGAGTGGACGCTGCGTTCGACCCGCGAACTGACGGAGGGCAACGTCGTCATCGTCTTCGGCACCGATGGTGACCGCGATGCCACCAAGCGTGAGGAACTCGCCGCAATCGCCGCCCGCGAAGCAGACATCCTGTGGGTGACAGATGAGAACCCGCGCACCGAGGACCCCCAGTCGATTCGCGACTATCTGCTCCGAGGCATCGCCTCCGTGCGCCCTGACATGGCCGACGTCACCGAGGTCACGACCTGCCGACGCGACGCTGTGCGCCGGGCTATTCTCGCCGCCCAGCCCGGTGACACCGTCATCATCACAGGCAAGGGCGCCGAGTGGTATCAAGAGATCCAAGGGATCCACCACCGCTACAACGACGTTCCCGTCGCCGCCGAGGTCCTCGAAGGCGACGTGCGCGCGCACGAGTAACGCACCGTTATCTGTGAACTGGCGCGCCGCCGGGGCTCCCATCGGGCCTTTGCGGCGCGCCACGCCGTAGACTGGGCGGGTGAATGACTTTGACAATCAGCCCGACGCACCCGCCGAATTCGAGGCGGACGGCCTCGAGAACTACAGTGCCGACGAGGCCGTCACCTCGCCTCTCGCGGTCGACCTGAGCGACGAGGAGACGCAGGCGCGTGCTCGTGTCATGCGCGCCAACCTCGACCAGTTCGATCTCGATGAGGAGGACCTGGCGCTCCTCGCTGGCGAAGCGGCGCTCGCGGAAGTAAACGATGTGGCCGCGGGGCTCCCCGTTCTCGCTGTCGTCGGTCGCCCAAACGTTGGAAAATCCACGCTCGTGAACCGTATTCTCGGGCGGCGCGAGGCCGTTGTGCAAGATACGCCCGGCGTGACTCGAGATCGCGTCTCCTACCCGGCCGAATGGGCGGGGCGCGACTTCACGCTCGTTGACACGGGCGGCTGGGAGATCGACGTCAAAGGTCTGGACCGTTCCGTTGCTGAGCAGGCAGAGATTGCGGTCGACTTAGCGGACGCTGTCGTGCTCGTCCTTGATGCGACCGTCGGCGTGACCGCCTCCGACGAACGCATCGTCGAGATGCTTCGGTCGAAGAAGAAGCCGATTATCCTCGCCGCGAATAAGGTCGACTCGCCGCTGCAGGAGGCAGACGCTGCGTACCTGTGGAGCCTCGGATTGGGCGAACCCTACCCCATTTCTGCTTTGCACGGACGCGGTACCGGCGACCTCCTCGATGTCGTCATGGAGGTCTTGCCCACCGAATCTGCCGTCGCCACGGCGCTGCCTTCTGGCGGCCCGCGGCGCGTTGCCCTGGTGGGGCGGCCGAACGTCGGCAAGTCGTCTCTGCTCAACGCCCTTGCCGGCGGCGAACGCGTCGTCGTCAACGAGCTCGCAGGTACGACTCGCGATCCCGTTGACGAGCTCATCGAGCTGGATGGGCGCTCATGGTGGTTCGTCGATACCGCTGGTATCCGCCGAAAGATGCACCGGACGACGGGTGCCGACTACTACGCGTCGATCCGCACTCAGGCCGCTATCGAAAAGGCGGAGGTCGCGCTGGTCCTCATCGATGGTTCGGCCCCTCTCACCGAGCAGGATGTGCGCGTCGTCCAGCAGGTCATCGACGCGGGACGCGCCCTCGTGATCGTCACGAATAAGTGGGATCTCGTCGATGAGGAGCGCCAAAAGGAGATTAAGAACGAGCTTGAGCGCGAGCTCGTTCAGGTCCAGTGGGCGCCGCGCATCAACCTCGCCGCTAAGACGGGGTGGCACACGAATCGCATCGTGCGTGCTCTGGACACTGCGCTCGAAGGCTGGGAGACCCGTATCCCCACGGGGCAGCTCAATGCATTCCTCGGTCAGCTCGTCGCCGCTCATCCGCACCCGCTTCGCGGCGGCAAGCAGCCTCGTATCCTCTTTGGCACACAGGCGTCGAGCAAACCTCCGCGCTTCGTCCTCTTCACGACCGGGTTCCTCGACCCCGGATACCGTCGTTTCATTGAGCGTCGTCTACGTGAGACTTTTGGTTTCGCCGGGACACCGATCCAGATCTCGGTGCGCGTGCGCGAGCGGCGCCGCAAGTAAACCCCACGAGTAAGGGCGGGATGCCACACCCTGGTATCCCGCCCTTCTCTTTCTCGCATCCGCCTTCGCTTTTCTCAGCAGTTATCCACAGGCCATGGCGGATTCACACGTGTATCCACAGGTCTGCCGTGACGCGTTGACGCAGTCATGACCGGGGAGCAGGATCGACTCATGACTACTTCACACAACTCCCCTCTTTCCCTGGGCCTCCCCGATGGGCTCGTGCGGTGCAACGATGGCCTCATCCGTCCTACCTGGGCGTCCCACGACGAACTCATCCGTGACTATTACGATCATGAATGGGGACTCCCCGTTCACGACGAGGTCGGCGTGTTTGAGTGCCTCGTCTTGGAAGGCTTCCAGGCTGGGCTCTCCTGGCGCACGGTACTGGCCAAACGCAACGCATTTCGCGCTGCTTTTCGAGGTTTCATCCCCGATCATGTCGCAGCGTTCGACAACGCAGACATCGAGCGCATCCTCACTGAGCCGGGCATTATTCGCAACCGCCGGAAGATCGAGGCGGCGATTACGAATGCCCGTGCGACGGTCGCCCTGCGCAGCGACGCCGATCCGAACGGTCCGTCGCATCTCGGCGACCTCGTCTGGTCCTACCGTCCCCAGCAGGATCCGCGTCCCCGCTCGCAGGAGGAAGTGCCCACGCAGCTGCCGGAGTCGCAGGCTCTGGCAGCCGACTTGAAAGGCAGGGGATTTCGATTCGTCGGTCCGACAACGATGCTGGCGCTCATGGCCGCGATCGGCATCGTCAACACGGACATTGTCGGAACGCATCGGCGCCCGGCGTAGCATCACGACGCGGTAGCCGCACGTGTGGCTACCGCGTACTCACAGGCAGCCGCTATCTGGCATGATGGTGCCATGGCACTGTCACAGAAGCTTCTCAGCCAGGGCGAGATCGTCGTCCGCCACATGCATACGCACATCAAGAAGCTGCTGCCAGCGATCATCGTCGAGTCCATCCTCGTCATCGCAGCGGCGGTCGGTTCCTTCTATGTCCCCGAGAACGCGCGCTACTGGGCGCTCGCAACCATCTGGATAGCCGTTCTTCTCCTGTCGATCCCGCTCATTGTCGTCCCGTGGATCAAGTGGATAACGACCACCTACACGGTGACCACGAAACGCGTCATCACGCGCACGGGCGTCATCAAGCGCACCGGTCATGACCTGCCCCTTACTCGCATTTCGGACGTTCAAATCGAGAAGGATTTCGACGACCGCATCTTCGGCTGCGGCACGCTTGCCCTCCAGACCTCCGCAGACGACCCGCTACTCCTACGTGACGTGCCGAAGGTTGAGAAGGTGCAGGTGGAGATTTCTAATCTGATCTTCCACGACATTCAAGGAGCAATCGACGCGGATCCGACGAGCTGATCACACCGTGGGACGAAAGCTTCCCAACTGCGGATAGAGTTGCGTCATGTTCGATTTTCATGGTTTCGAAATGACGGTCTTTAAGCTCCTGATCGG